>NZ_JBNDHX010000011.1:0-57850 GCF_056755275.1 Leifsonia sp. HAY1-4F | reverse complement strand
CCCCCCCCCCCCCCCCCCCCCCCCCCCCCCCCCCCCCCCCCCCCCCCCCCCCCCCCCCCCCCCCTCCCAAAACAAAACCCCCCCCCCCAGATTAGCGAGTGTCTCGTGGGCTCGGAGATGTGTATAAGAGACAGGTCCACACCGCCGCCGTTCTTCATGACGCGGCTCGTCGCTGCTCGCATCCCGCACGCCAGACCTCCAGACACCCGGACTCCCATGACACCCCACCGCACGCTTCCCGCCGTCCTCTGCGCCGCCGCCCTCCTCGCGACCATCACCGCCTGCAGTCCGGTCGCTCCCGCCGTCACGCACAGCCCCACGCACAGCCCCACGCCGAGCGCCACCGCGGATGCAGGGCCCGCCATCCCCGCCGGCCTGACCCCCTCGCAGATCGCGGCACTCCCCGCCGCCACCTACAGCGCGGTCATCCCCGGCCTCCTCCCGGCGCAAGCGACGGCGGACATCCGCACCGCCTACCATGTCGTCTTCGATTCCGTCGCGTACGGCGCCGACTTCACCACGCCGGTCGCGCGCATCCCGGCCAAGAACTTCCTTGGAGAGCCGACGGTGGTCGTCCGCGTCCAGACGAAAGGCCGATGGTCGCTCGTCCTCACGCCATCGCGTCAGCAGCTGCCCTCGGCGGCGACGGCAGCGGCTCCCGCACCGGCGCAGAGCGCCGCGTGGATACCGACGAGCTTCCTCCACAGCGGCACCCCGCTGACCACGCGCGTCGTCATCTCCACCTCGAAACAGACCCTCAGCATCCTGGACTCCTCGGGCGCCGCGACCAAGGAATTCACGGTCGGAGTCGGCACCGCATCCACCCCCACCCCAACCGGCACCGGCTACCTTCAGGCCCGCTACCTCGACCCGGCGCAAGGGCAGTCCGAGCATCGCATCCAGCTCACCTCGCTCCACGCCACCAGCGCGGATGAGCCCTACGGGGGCACGGACGGCGGGCTCATCGGCATCCACTTCCAGCCCACCGCCGCCGGCGCCGTGTCGCACGGCTGCGTACGACTCTCGGAAGCCGCGATCGCCGCCGTGGACGCTCTGCCGCTCGGAACGCCGGTGCAGATCGTGGACTGATCCCCGCGGATTCACAGGACGACAGGAACAAGAGAACACCCGGCGTTAACCTTCCGTTTACCAGTCCGGGGGACTCTGGACAGACACCGGGAATAGCGTCTCACGCGGGTCGCACAGACCCCGTCCTGTTGTTACTGATCCCCGAAGGGACAACTGTGAATCTCAAGCGCATCGGCGCTCCCGTGGCGCTCCTCGCGGCAGCCGCCATCTCTCTCACCGCCTGTGCGGCGAACGAGGGCAGCACCCCGTCGACCACGACGGCGAAGGCCTCGAACCTGACCGGCACGTTGAACGGCATCGGCTCGTCCGCGCAGGGTGCGGCCCAGACCGTGTGGGCCGCCGGCTTCCAGCAGGCCAACCCGAAGGTCACCGTGAACTACGACCCGCAGGGGTCCGGCGCGGGCCGCAAGAGCTTCATCTCCGGCGCTGCCGACTTCGCCGGCTCCGACGCCGCGCTCAAGACCGAGGAGCTCGCCTCCACGTTCGCCGGGTGCGCCGCGGGCAGCAAGGGCATCGACCTGCCGGTCTACATCTCCCCCATCGCCGTCGCCTACAACGTGGACGGCGTGAAGGACCTCAAGCTCGACGCCGCGACCATCGCCGGCATCTTCTCGGGCGCGATCACCACCTGGAACGACCCCAAGATCGCGAGCCAGAACTCGGGAACCTCGCTCCCGTCCGCGCCGATCACGGTCGTCCACCGGTCCGACGACTCGGGCACCACCCAGAACTTCACCGAGTACCTCGCGGCGAACGCTCCGGACGTCTGGACCAAGCCGTCCTCGCAGACCTTCCCCTACACCGTCGGTGACGCAGCCAAGGGCACCTCGGGTGTCGCGGACGCCACCAAGAACGCGAAGAACTCGATCACGTACATCGACGAGTCGGGCTCCGCAGGCCTCAGCATCGCCCAGCTGAAGGTCGGCAGCGACTACGAGAAGATCAGTGCCGACGGTGCTGCCGCGGTGGTCGCCGCCTCCCCGATCGCCTCCGGTCGCGACACGAACGACCTGGCCATCCAGATCGACCGCAAGGACACCAAGAAGGGCGCCTGGCCGCTCGTCCTGGTCTCCTACGTGATCGCCTGCCAGCAGTACAAGGACGCCGCCAAGGCGGACCTGGTCAAGGGCTACGTCGGCTACCTCATCTCCAGCGACGCCCAGAAGGCCGCTTCCGAGCAGGCCGGCTCGGCCCCGCTGGCGAACGACCTGTCCGCCAAGGTCCAGAAGGCCGTCGACAGCATCAAGTGACACCGGACCGTTCGGCCCGGGCTGCTCCTAGCCCGGGCCGAACGGTGCTTCCATCCTCAGCCGCCCGCAACGGCTCACCCGATGAGAGAAAGCAAGGAATGACCGCCGGAACCGCAGGAGCCATCAGGCCGAAGGCGAAGGTCCGCCTCGGCGACCGGGTCTTCTCGACCAGTACCGTCGTCGCGGGATCGCTGATCCTCGCCACTCTCGCCGCTGTGGCGATCTTCCTCGTGGTCCAGAGCATCCCGGCCCTGTTCGCCGGCCCCGGCCAGCTCCCGAACATCGCCAGCAACTTCTGGGCATGGGTCTGGCCCCTGGTGTTCGGCACGATCTGGGCCGCAACACTGGCATTGCTGATCGCCACGCCGCTGTCCATCGGCATCGCGCTCTTCATCTCGCACTATGCGCCGCGCCGCGTGGCCGCGGTGCTCGGGTACATCATCGACCTGCTCGCGGCCGTTCCCTCCGTCGTCTTCGGCCTGTGGGGTATCGCGACGCTGTCAACCTTCGTCCAGCCGTTCTACGCCTGGCTCGGCTCCAACCTCGGCTGGATCCCGCTGTTCGCACCGCCCGTATCCGGTACCGGCCGCACCATCCTCACCGCCTCGATCGTGCTCGCGGTCATGGTCATCCCCATCATGACCGCCATCTGCCGCGAGATCTTCCTCCAGACCCCGCGCCTCCACGAGGAGGCCGCGCTGGCACTCGGCGCGACCCGGTGGGAGATGGTCAAGATGGCCGTCCTGCCCTTCGCCCGCAGCGGCATCATCTCGGCGATCATGCTCGGCCTCGGTCGCGCCCTCGGCGAGACGCTCGCCGTCGCGATGGTCCTCTCCCCGGCCCTGATCGTGAACATCTTCGTTCTGCGGGCTCAGAGCCCGAACACGATCGCCGCCAACATCGCCCTCCAGTTCCCCGAGGCGAGCGGCGTGAGCGTGAACGCGCTGATCGCATCCGGCCTCGTGCTGTTCGTCGTGACGCTGCTCATAAACATGCTCGCCCGGTACATCGTCAGCCGCCGCAAGGCCTTCTCTGGAGCGAACTGATGGCCACGACCACCGCCACCGCCCCGCGTCCCCTCGCCAACTCGTACACGGCGGGGAAGCTGCCCCGCTGGGCTCCGTGGACGATGCTCGTCGCCTCCTGGTTCGTGTTCGGCGCCGTCTTCGCCATGCTGGCGGCCAGCGGCGCGACCAAGGACTTCAACATCGTCGGCGCGGTGTTCTTCGGCACGATCCTCTTCGACATCGCCATCTACGCCACCTCGCTGCTGGTGGAGGGCTCCCGCAAGGCGATGGACCGGCTCATCACGTCGCTCGTCGCCACGGCGTTCATCATCGCGCTGCTCCCCCTGATCTCCCTCGGCTGGACCGTCGTGTCGCAAGGCCTCGCACGATTCGACGTGGCCTTCTTCTCGGAGTCCATGCGGAACGTCATCGGCGACGGGGGCGGGGCGCTCCACGCCATCGTCGGAACCCTCGAGATCACCCTCCTCACGGCCGTGATCTCCGTGCCGATCGGGCTGCTCACCTCCATCTACCTGGTGGAGTACGGGCGCGGGATGCTCGCCCGCGGCATCACCTTCTTCGTCGACGTGATGACGGGCATCCCGTCGATCGTGGCCGGCCTCTTCGCCTACGCGCTGTTCGCCCTGTTCCTCGGCCCCAGCATCCGCAACGGGTTCATGGGCGCCATCGCCCTCTCCGTGCTGATGATCCCGGTGGTGGTGCGATCCAGCGAAGAGATCCTGCGGATCGTTCCCAACGAGCTGCGCGAGGCCGCGCTTGCCCTCGGCGTGCCGAAGTGGCTGACCATCCTCAAGGTCGTGCTGCCCACCTCCATCGCCGGCCTCGTCACGGGCGTCATGCTCGCCATCGCGCGAGTGATCGGCGAGACCGCACCGCTGCTCATCGTCGCCGGCTTCACGACGAGCATGAACTACGACCCGTTCAGCGACCGGATGATGGCACTCCCGCTCTTCGTCTACACGCAGTACTCCCAGGCCGCCGGATTACACGCGCAGGCCTCGATCGACCGCGCGTGGACGGCCGCCCTCGTCCTCATCATCATCGTGATGCTCCTCAACCTGGTCGGACGCATCATCGCCAAGGTCTTCGCCCCCAAGTACGGCCGCTGAGCCGCGACAACCCGTAGCCTGAAGGAAACCATGTCCAAGCGCATCGAAGTCAACGACCTCAACGTCTACTACAGCGCCTTCCGCGCGGTGGAGGGCGTGTCGCTCACCATCGAGCCCCGCACCGTCACCGCCTTCATCGGGCCGTCCGGCTGCGGCAAGTCGACGTTCCTCCGCACCCTGAACCGGATGCACGAAGTCATCCCCGGCGCGTACGTCGAGGGCGAGGTCCTCATCGACGGCAACAACCTGTACGGCACGGGCGTGGACCCGGTCCTGGTGCGGCGCCAGGTGGGCATGGTGTTCCAGCGCCCGAATCCATTCCCGACCATGAGCATCCGCGACAACGTGCTGGCCGGCGTGAAGCTGAACAACCGGCGGATGTCGAAGAGCGAGTCGGACGAGCTGGTCGAGCGGTCGCTGCGGGGCGCGAACCTGTGGAACGAGGTCAAGGACCGCCTCAACCTGCCCGGCTCCGGCCTCTCGGGCGGGCAGCAGCAGCGCCTCTGCATCGCACGCGCGATCGCCGTCTCGCCCGATGTGCTGCTGATGGACGAGCCGTGCTCGGCCCTCGACCCGATCTCGACGCTCGCCATCGAGGACCTCATCGAGGAGCTGAAGAACGAGTACACGATCGTGATCGTGACCCACAACATGCAGCAGGCGTCGCGTGTCTCCGACCGCACCGCATTCTTCAACATCGCGGGCACCGGCAAGCCCGGCAAGCTGATCGAGTACAACGACACGAACCTGATCTTCTCGAACCCGACCGAGCAGGCCACTGAGGACTACGTCTCCGGCCGCTTCGGCTGATCCATCCGGGAGGTCGCTCTTCTCGGGCACAGAAATGCCGGGCCGCAGAACGCCTCTCGGCGCGAGGCCGCTCGAAGCGGCTAGTTTTGGAGCCCGGGGTTACTGCGGCCCGGCGGATTCCAGTGTACAGGAGCGTCTCCCGCGGGTCTCGGCGTGGCGTTCGCAGCCAGAGAACGTGGATGCGGCTGAGACGAGTGCGAGCGCGGTGCGGCTCAGGGCATCCCGCGGCTCACCGCATCCAGATCCGGAATCTCAGTCGAGCGAATCCGACCGCCACAGCCGTGCGCACACCGTCAGCTCCTCGGCGGTGCGGGTGAAACGCAGGGCGCGGGTCGTCAGCTCGCTCGCGCGATCCGGGTCGACCGCGTCACGGTCGTCGGCGACGGACGCCGCGCCGGACGCCGCCACCCGGCAGAAAGCGGCGGCCCGGTCCAGGGCGACCGCGAAGTCGCCCTCGAACAGCCCGCGGAGGATGCGGTCCGCGAGTTCCGTGATCTCCGCCGGCCCCGTCGGGTTCGGCGCCCCGGCGACGACGACGTCGATGGACGCGAGCCCCTCGCTGCCCCGCTGGTACAGGTACGCCGTGCCCTCCGCATCCTGCCGGATGAGCAGTCGCAGCAGGTAGATGCGCCACAGGGCGCCCGGGAGGCTCTTGGCGTTCGACCGTGACCACAGTTCGGCGAGCGCATCGATGCCGTGCGCGTCGGTGAAGGCGACGAGCCGATCCACAACCTCCGGATCCGGATCGGCTCGCACGCGTGCCAGCAGCGCCTGCGCGGTCTCGTGGGCGACCCTGCTGATCTGGGCAGGGTCCTCCCCTCCGAGGAACGCCTCGAACATTCCGCTCGTGAACAGCGTGGGCTTGTGGAACCGGTCCGACATCCCTCCATTCTGCCCCCGCCACGGGGACGGGTGAATCCACGCTAGATTGGTGGTGAGGGCCTGTAGCTCAGTTGGCAGAGCATCGGACTTTTAATCCGCGGGTCGTGGGTTCGAGCCCCACCGGGCCCACCCTTACATTTATTGGGATCCCAGCCCAGGCGTGACCGAAGCCGCCAAGCCCCAAGCAAACGCCCACGCTGCCGAGCACAAAACGATAAATGGTCAACCATCCGACGGCGAAGACCGCTTCGTCGAGCGCCGATCGCGACGTATACGGACTATGGCGACCGTCACCCCGACCGTTAGCAGGAGACTGTATAGCCATCCGGAGATCGCGAGGCCGAGATCAATCCAATCCATTTTCTTCGGCGTTGCTACAGAGGCCCATACCGCGAAGGCAGCTCCCGCCGTCATGACGATCGTGGCTGTCCAGCGAACCGCGAGCCTCCAAAGCATTCCCCACGCATCAAGATGCGGCGGGGGCACCGCGACTCGAGCAAGCCACATTCCTGGGCGTACCAGGCCGGGCGCACCCTTTGCCTCGCTCATACACCGAATCGTACTTGTTGGCCTAGAGCGCGGAATGGTACGATATCTTGTACCACTTGGAGGAACCATGGCCATCACAGCAAGCGAGGCGCGCAGCGACCTGTTCGGCCTCATCGAACGCGTCAACCTCGACCAGACCGAGGTTGAGATCACGTCCAAGCGCGGTTCGGCCGTGCTGATGTCCAAGGACGAGTACGACTCGCTGCTCGAGACCACCTACCTCCTGCGCTCCCCCAAGAACGCACGCCGCCTCATCGACGCCATGGAGAGCGCCCGCTCGGGAAGCATCAGCGAGCACGACCTGACCAGTGAGTGAACGCAAGGTCGCCTGGACCGCCGGCGGCTGGGAGGACTACCTCTACTGGCAGGGCCAGGACCGGCGAACGCTCAAGCGGATCAACCTGCTGATCGAAGACATCCTGCGCGAGGACCCCTTCGAGGGCGTCGGCAAGCCGGAACCGCTCAAACACGCGCTGGCTGGGGCGTGGTCACGACGCATCGATGAGGCGAATCGACTTGTGTACTTCGTCGATGACGCCTATGTGATCATCCTTCAGGCTCGATATCACTACTGACCCGAAGGACTAGATAGCGCGTCCGTTGTCCGTCTGATGCAGAACCATGATTGGGCTGCGGAAGACCCGACGTCAGCAGGTTGTGAGAGTGAGCAGCTCGTCGCCAAGAGGGTTCGGGCCGCCGACAACCGCGACGTAGCGAGTTGCGAGCGAGTGGATGAGATCTCTGGCCGCGACGGGAACGCAGCCGGGCTCCGCGAGCAGAAGTGGAGCCCCGGCATTTGCGGCGACTGCGGACGCTGCAAGCGCGTCGGGGAATTGTAGCCCCGTAGCGATGTACGCCTGATCCGAAGGGCCCAGGAAAGCGCTCTTCGCGACAAGGAGCGATGTCTCGAAGCGATCGCTACCCGCAATCCTGTTTACGTTGTGCAGAACGGTCGCCATTGAGTTCTGCAAGCCCGATGACACGACCGCCGGACCGCCGACGATCGAGACGCTGGCGTTTGCGTACGGGGTTAGTGCGGCCTCGGTGGGCGAGTCGAGTGCGGTTGCTAAACCGTCGACGAGAAGCAGCGCTCCGTGGTAAGCACCTGCTGCGGCCGATGCGGAGAGTGCGTCGGGGAAGTCGCGCCCGGTTGCGGCGTACAAAATGCCGGCCCCGTTCGGAAAGGCGTAAGCAAGCAGTTTGCGCGAGGTGTCATATCGGTCGGCGCCGGCTATTCGTGTGACGTTCGGGCCGAGGCGGCGGATCGCCTGCTCAACGCCGGCCGAGACCACGGCCGGCCCACCGACAATAACGACCTGCGCGGGACGGAGACGCGATATCTCTGCGCCGACCGAGTCGGGGAGCCAGTTCGGTCCGGTGAGCAAAAGCGGACCGCCCGCCAAAGCAGCCGCGGGCCCTGCGGACAGAGCGTCAGCGAAACCATACCCGTCGACGACATATACGGTCGGCGCGGTCGTAGGGAACGCCGATTGTGAGAGCGCGATCGCAGTGGCGAAGCGGTCGGTTCCAGCGACGCGCGAAACGTTTGGGAGGAGAGGATTGGGTTTCTGCAGATCGACGGCGCCCTCGATACGGAGGGTATCCATCGGTGCCGGAGAGGTCTCCGAACCACCGCTCACCTCGAATACGGCCGGTGTCGGTGTTGGCCAGAAATACGGGGAGAAGTCCGCGTCGGCCGGCAGTGTCGCGTCCAGTTCTGAGGCACCCACTTCAGTCTCAGAGAGTCCGGTGTCGTGAGCGTTCATCGAAGAGGTCGGAGTGGCCAGTCCTCCTCCCCAGGTCATCCCGGCGAACAGGCCTGGCGTTCCGCCGAAGTGAATCGAGTCGCCGGGCGCGAGTGGGATCGTGTCGGGGACCCAGTAGCTGGACGCATTTATGACGTTGCTCGGATCGGCAGCCGAGGTTGCCAGCGAAACGTCCGCTTCGGATCCGCCAGCGGTCGACGAGTAGGCGATGGTTCCGGAGACGATAATGCTGTACGGCATGTTCGAGATGACCTCACCCGGCGGCGCAGGGGCGCTGGACCGTGCTGACACACCCTTGATCAGGAAATCGACATGTGGTGTCGCGGTCTTGTTGTCCGTTGCTGCCGGCGTGCCAGCGGGGATAGTCACTGTGACCGACTCTGTTGCGGTATCGATCGGCGCAGTCGCCGCCGGGCTGGTCCCCGTCAGCCAGTATGTGACGGTGTCAATTCCGTGGCCCTGCCACGCGCCGTCGGGGAGGTGCAGGACGACCGTTGTCGTCGACGGCGTAATTGCGGTTGCGGTGATGTTGTACTTGATCAACGTGAACGCGGCATATGCCTCGGGAAGAGGAACGTCGTGCGTCGTTCCAGCGGGCACAGGGACGGCTCCCGCCACAACGGCTTTCGTTTTCGGTGTCAGGCCCTGGGCGGGCAGCCCCGAAGTCGCGACTCCAGCTAGGGCGAAGACAAGAACTGCGGCGGCTGAAACCACATTCCTACGACGCTGCGACACTTCGTCCCCTGACCTGATCGATGCGGCCGATAGCTCGGCGCTCATGAGGTCACACCGATCATTCATTGATGAAGCAGCGAAAGACTATCGGTGGTCTAGCGCCCTAGCAACCAATGGCGGTCTGGGGCCTAAAAGACCCACAGCCCAAGGGCCCCGCCGACCTGTCACCGATGTCTTGGTACCACGCTGCCGATGGGGTCCCAGCGCCCGGCATCTGCCCACACTTTGCCCACACTTGGTTGAGATCTCTTGAGATGACAGTGATCTACTGTTATTCAAAATCCGCGGAATTCCGCGGAGTTTCGGACCCGCGGCTCCCCTGGCGCGGGACCTGAGCGGACTTTTAATCCGCGGGTCGTGGGTTCGAGCCCCACAGGGCCCACCCTTACATTCCTTGGGATCCCCGGGAATCGTCGGGCGAAGCAGACCTGCGCGCTCAGGGTCTGCGACTTCGGCCGGACAAGTGCTGTCACTCCCCAGCCGCAAGTCCGGCAAGCTTCAGGAGCTTCGGTGTCAACGCGACTCCAAGACGGAATGTGGTTCCGTTCGATGCAATCCTGCAACCGGATAGGCCGACAGTCAGTTCGCTGCGGGCTGTCCGACTCCAGAAGGCGAAATAGGCGGACTCGCCGTCGTCCATCGGGCAGTTGATGGACCCCGTGTTGTACGTACCCGTGTGATCCAGGAAGGACGCCAGCTCGGCGGCATCCTTCGCGCTATACACAGCGGCGCTCGACACGAGCGACTCGGACTGCTGCATGCCGCCGTAGTGACACACCAGGACGCCGGTAGGCCTGATCGGCACCAACTGGGAGTGAGCACTCGGGAGCGTCGACGCGGTCAATCTCGGCACGGGTCGGGGAGGACACGACGCCGCCTCTCCTGCAGGGTGGGAAGCAACCGGTGCGGAAGGCGCTGAAGGCGTGCACCCGACAAGGGCCAGCACGCATACGGCAGCAGCGACCAGGATCCCGGACCACCTCATCGCCGCCATAGGAACACGATAGACCTGCAGTACTGTCCGGCGGTGAGATTCGTGATACCCCTCCGCCGCCGGACCGGTCGTGCGCAAGAGGGTCGCGGGCCGGCGACTGCTGCAGTTTGGAACGTTTGCGGGTGCTCGCGCACAGGCAGTTGTACCGCGCCGCCGCATTCGCGTCGAGAGTGAGGTTCCGGGGTCGGCCTCGACGCCGGATCAGCTTTTGGGGAGCGATCGGTCGTTCGCGAGATCGATCAAGGTGTCGAGTCGGGCGACTGAGACGGCCAAAGCGGCCGGCGACTCCCCATCCGGATGCTCAAGGGAATGAAGAGTCGCTCGGTGACGCCTGATCATTCGTGCAGCCGCGTTCAGCAACAGACGTGTTCCGCTTGGATGCAAGGGTCGTCGGTACGTCGCGCTTCGCGGGCCTGCGATGGTGCGCCTTCGCTGTCGCCCTACGGCGTCTTGGAAAGAGGGAGCGTGCGCTCTGTTCTGGGGGCAGATGGTGGCCCGCGCTGCGGCTAGGGTATGAAATCGAGCCATTTCCGCCTGAGGGCGTTCGCGGTCCAGGACGATTCCGCCGTGCTGGCGTTGAGGAAGGTCACGTATGAGCGCACCGCACGGTACCGGTCGGACTATTCAGGTTCGGCCGGTCGGCTGGCAGCGAACCCGCGGGTTCGTCCACTCGGCGTGGCGGGTGCGGGTGGCGGCGCTGATCGGGGCGGTCGCCCTGGCGGCCCCGCTGGCTGTGTTCGGTGGCGCGGTGTCGGCCTCCGCCGCCACCAGCTATGTTGAGAGCGCCGCCGTGTCCGTCGGAAACGACCCGACGGGGGTGGCGGTGAATGCGACCACCGACACCGTGTACGTGGCCAACTCCAGCGACAACACGGTGTCCGTGATCAACGGGGCCACCAACACGGTCACAGCCACCGTGCCCGTCGGCGGCAGCCCGACTGAGGTGGCGGTGAATGCGACCACGGACACCGTGTACGTGCCCGACTCCAGCGACGACACGGTGTCGGTGATCAGCGGGGTCACCAATACGGTGACCGCCACCGTGCCGGTAGGCAGCAGCCCGTACGGAGTGGCGGTGAATGCGGCCACGAACACCGTGTACGTGACCAATCAGAACGCCGACACGGTGTCGGTGATCAGCGGGGCCACCAACACGGTGACCGCCACCATCACCGTCGGCGGTGGCCCGTATGGGGTGGCAGTGAATCCGGCCACGAACACCGTGTACGTGGTCAACTCCGGCGGCCTCACGGTTTCGGTGATCGACGGGGCCACCAACACGGTGACCACCACCGTGCCCATCACCGGGACCTCATACGAGGTGACGGTGAATGCGGTCACAAACACCGTGTATGTATCCAACTACGCTGCAGGCACGGTGACCGTGCTCGATGGGGCCACCAATACGGTGACCACCACTGTGTTCACCGGCGGCGGCGGCAGCACCTATGGGGTGGCGGTGAATGCGGCCACGAACACCATCTACGTGACCAACCAGGGCGACTTCGAGGTGTGGGTGATCGATGGGGTCACCAACACGGTGACCGCCGAAGTGCCCATCACCGGCAGCAACACGGATGCGGTGGCGGTGAATCCGACAACGAACACCGTCTACGTGACCAGCTACCCCGGCAACACGGTGTCGGTACTCAGCCCGGAAACGACTCCGGGTGCACCGACAGGAGTTTCGGCTACGGCCGGTAATGGGCAGGCGTCCGTCGCGTTCTCTCCTCCGGCCAGTGACGGCGGCTCGGCCATCACCGGGTACACGGTCACCGCCACCGATACGACGACGCCGGGCAACGGTGGACAAACCGCGACCGGCACAGGTTCTCCCCTCACCGTGACCGGGCTCACCAACGGAGACACGTACACGTTCACGGTGACCGCGAGCAACGCCATCGGTACCGGCGCGCCCTCTCAGGCATCCAACGCCGTCACCCCGGCAAAGCCGACGACCACGCCGGTACCAACGCCAGCAAGCCCGGTGACCTCATCGGCGACGACGACATCGTTGGCCGCGACCGGTTCGGACCAGTCGCTGCCAGCCGGACTGGCTGGACTTCTGCTGATCGCTGGAGCGGCCGCGCTCGGCGCCGCCCGGTTGCGCAGCCGGCCGAAGAAGTCCCAGATCGGCTGAGCCGGCAACGCACACCGCACACCGCACAGCCAGACCGGCGAGCGCCCGTTGAAAACGGTGTGGATGGGTTGGCGTCGCATCGGGATCCCCGGCCCCTCCGGCGCCGGACCGGTCGTGCGCAAGAGGGTCGCGGGCCGGCGACTGCTGCAGCTTGGAACGTATGCCGGCGTTCGCGCACGGGCAGTTGCACCGGGCCGCCGCATTCGCGTCGAGAGTGACGTTCCGCGGTGGATCCCGACGCGGATCAGCTTTTGGCGAGCGATCGATCGTTCGCGAGATCGATCAAGGTGTCGAGTCGGGCGACGTCACTGAACAACATGAGCGATGACACCAGGATCAGGAGCACGGACACCGGCGCTCCCAGGGCGTGGGTGACGAACGCGAGCCACAGGAGCGCGACGTAGAGGGCACACTGCCAGCCGCGGCGAAGGTAGACGGCGTGCGCGCCGATCATGCCGGCCACAGCGAACAGGCTCGCCGCCGGACGGAAACGCCGGCGACGGACGCTCGGCGCGGGAACCCTGGGTGCGATGACAGCGGGTCTTCGGGGGAGCGACCACGCAATCGTCGCCGCGACGCACAAGGCCGCAGCGCATACGAGATTGGCCCACCACAGGGAAACGAGCCCGCTCTGGAACAGCGGCGCGACGTTCAGGACTGCGACGAGGGTGAGAAGGATGCGGCCAAAGAGCGCTCCCCGAGCGGCGGCGCGTAGCGAGAACAGGGGCAGCACGACGAAAAGCGCCCACGCCGGCGCCGAGACGACGGAAAGGACGAGCGCCGCCGCGCCACCGAAACGCTGAACCAGCTCTGCGGAAGTGGTCAGGCCCAGCCATCCCGACCCCGTCACTGTCGAGGAGATGACCGTCCCGAGTGCGCCGGCGATGACGAAAGACCAGAATCGGCGCGGTGCCGACGAGGCGACGACGCCGAACGGACGGAGGCGGGTCACGGCCGCGAATACACCCTGGCGGTCGAGGACATTCAGACGTGATCCATCCACAAGCGTTGCCCTCTCAGCGGTGCCGCGATCGTTACGTGGTCGGCGTTAGGGCCGCCTCACCGCGGTGGCGGTCAGCGTCCATAGGTTATCAAGCGGCGTGATTGCTGCGATTCGGTACGTGTGCCGGTGCTCGCCCGCCCGCAGACGTAACGAAATGCCGCATTCGCGCCGCGCCGCCATGCGATTCGGCGGCGACGCGTTCGGCAAACCTTCGCCGGAAGCCTCCCTCGCAGGGGCCGGATACGACATGCTGGAGGGCGTGGAGCCCCAGGTAGACGAGCCCGCCGCCGATGCCGGCATCGACGCCGACCCGCGCGCGGACCCCCGCAGCGCCCGCGACCTAGCGGAGGATGCGCCAGCGCGCGGATGGTCGGATCGCGAGGCGAGTGGACGGTACGGTCGCAGCGTGTCCGCCGCGCCCGGCGGCGTCGACGTGTGGTGGTGGCTGGGCGCGCTCGCGCTGGGGTGCCTCGCGGCCATCCTGATCCTGGCGACGGCCCTGCACACCGAGTTCCCGCTGTTCTCGGAGGCGTCGGCCGCACGGGGACGTGATTGCGCCACGATCCGCAGCGCGCGCCATGCCCTCGAACCCGCGCTGGAGCTCCGCCTCGACGCGCTCGCAGCGCATCCGGTCGAAGCGGGTTCCGGCATCCGGCATGCGGTGGATGCGTTCCGCGCCTCCACCGCGGACATTGCGACACCGGCCGTGTCGGATGCCCTCTCGCCGGTCGACGGCGACCTTGAACGGCTCGCCGACGCCGTCGACGGAGCGGCGATGGTCGACGACCCGGTTCACGCCGTTCAGTCGGCGCGCGACGCCATGGCCGATCTCCAGGACTCCTGGGGAGGCGCGCTCGCGCGCGTCTGCGCGTAGCGAGAGCGCCTAGCGTCAGCCGGCGACGAACGCCCCGACGGTGAGCAGCGAGACGGAATCGGAGGTGCAGGCGGTCACGCCGGCGTCCTTGATGAAGAGCGACTCCGTCGATCCGGGCGGGTACACCCGGAAGCCGTCCGCCGGCTTCGGCTTGCACTCGGACTCGGAGTAGTTGAGCGCCTGCACGATCCGCAGGGGCGCCTGGGCTGTGCCTCCCGGCTGCAGCACGACGGTGGGATGCGGCTTCGTCCGGTCGAGCTGCGCCGCCGCTCCCAGCTGGGTGCCGTTCCCGTCGCCGACGAAGGAGACGCCGGGCCAGCCCTGAAGCGAGCACTCCGCCGAGCCGTTGTTGGTGAGGACGATGCTGACCTCGACGCTTCCCGCCGCTCCCCCGCCGCCCTGCCCGATGGCGCCGCTGAGCTTGCCGGTGTCGCACTGCCCGTTGATCGGGACCGCGGTGGTCGTCCCGGTGGGCCGCGGCGAGGCCGATGGCGAGTCCGAGGACGAGGCGGACGCACTGCCCGTCGTCGGCGCCGAGTTCGGCGTTGTGCAGCCGGCCAGGACGAACGCCAGCGTGAGAGCGACAAGAGCGGAGCCCGCGAAGCGCGGAGCAGGGATGCCAGTCATGTGGCCATTCAACCGGTGCTGACAGGGAAGCGCCTGCGACTCGCCGGACGGTCGCCGGTCCGGAAGCGGAGCCGGGCTCTCGTCCGGCTAGCGGGTAGCGGCGTCGAACAGCTGCTCGGCGGCGAGGCGGGCGGCGTCGGGCGTCCCACCGCGCACGGCGGCGCTCGCGGAGGCGCCGTCGAACAGCAGCGTCAGCTGCTGGGCGAGGAGATTCGGCTGGCGGGCGCCGGCCGCGGCGGCCTGACGCTCGAAGTACGCCGTCAGCTCGTCCTTGAAGCGCCGGGCGACCACGGCGGCTGGATGATCCCGGTCGCGCAGCTCGGTGGCCACGTTGACGAAGGGGCAGCCGAAGAAGTCGCCCGCTTCGGCGGCCGTCTGGAGCGCGTCGAACACGTGGAGGGTGCGCTCGCGTGGCGTCTGCTCCTCGTCGTCCGAGAAGTACCCGGCGACCACGCGCGGGCCGTACTCCCGGAGCATCGTGGCGACGATGTCGTCCTTGCCCTCGAAGTGCTGGTAGACGGAGCGCTTGGAGACCTCGGCCTCCTGAGCGAGCCGGTCGACGCCGACGGCGTTGACGCCTTCGCGAATGAACAGCCGCGCCGCCGCAGCCAGGACGCGGTCGCGCGGCTTCGGCCGAGGGAGGGTGGACGTCGTGCTCACAGTTCTCATGCTAGAGCCGGGCTTGCAAAAAGTAAACCGATCTGTGTACATTGCAGGTACACCAATCGGTTTACTTTGGAAGGACTCCCCCATGACCGACATCACCGGACGTGTCGCTCTCGTCACCGGCGCCAACCGCGGCCTCGGCGCCGCCTTCGTCGCCGAGCTCCTCGAGCGCGGCGCCGCCAAGGTCTACGCCGCCGCACGGCGCCCCGAGAGCATCGTGTCGGACGACCCCCGCGTCATCCCCCTGCAGCTGGATGTGACCGACGCCGACAGCATCCTCCGCGCCGCCGCCGTGGCCACCGATGTGACCGTGCTCGTCAACAATGCGGGAATCGCGTCCGACCAGTCGCTCGTGTCCGGCGACCTCGACGAGATCCGGCATGAGTTCGACACCAACTTCTGGGGCCCGGTGCTGATCACGCGCGCCTTCACACCGGTGCTCGAGGCGAATGGAGGCGGCGCCATCGTGAACATGCACTCGGCGCTCAGCTGGCTCGGCACCGGCTCGTACAGCGCGACGAAGGCAGCACTCTGGTCCGCGAGCAACTCGGCGCGCGTGGAGCTCGCGCCCGCGGGCATCCAGGTCGTCGGCGTCCATGTCGGCTATGTCGACACGGAGATGGCCGCGCACGCCACCGGCGACAAGGTGCCGCCGCGCCAGGTCGTGGAGGAGGCGCTGGACGCCGTGGCGGCGGACGAAGCGGAAGCGGTCGTCGGCGACACCGCGCGCTACGTCAAGTCGCACCTCCACGAAGACGTCCGCGCGCTTTACCCCCAGCTGGCCAGGTAGGCCTCCCCGCCGAACCCCTCCGGCCGGATGCCCCAACTCACCGTCCACGTCTCTCCGGGCTCCAGCCAGCGCAGACCGCGACCGGAGTTGAGGGCGTCCGCCGGCGCGGTCATCGGCTCGATGGCGAGAGCCACTCCTCCCGGCTTCGTGGCGAAGGAGCGGTGGGTGAAGACCTGCACATAGCGGAAGGCCTCGTCGCCCCAGAGCACGAGGCGCCGGCCGTCGTCGGCGGCTAGCACATGCTCCGCCGGTCCGTCCGGCAGGTCGCCGAAGCCGGTGTCCAGCTCGAGCTCGCTAAGGCGGCGGCCGCCGGACAGGTCGAAGGGCGTCCCCTCGACAGCCGATTCCCCGATGACGTTGCTGCGCTCATCCGTCTCGAAGCGGGTGCGCGCGGCGACGGTCACCGTCAGCTGCTCGGGCGGCACATCAGCGATGCGGAGGTAGGGATGCGCGCCCACCGCGACGGGCGCTGGCACCTCGCCCGCGTTGCTGATCGTGTGGGTGACCTGCAGGCCGTCGGTGTGGAGCTCGTGCGTGACGGCGGTCTCGAGCAGGAACGGATATCCCGGCTCGGGGAAGATGGCCGCGGCCTGCGTCACGGTCGAGTCCGTCCGGTCCACCAGCTCGTAGGGACGGCGGCGCAACAGCCCGTGGATGGCGTTGCCCTTCGCCGGTTCCGTCAGGTCCAGCTGCCGGGGCTCGCCCTCGAACTCCCACCGGCCGTCGGCGACCCGGTTGGGCCACGGAACCAGGACGATGCCGCAGGCCGAGGGCGGCTGCGCGCCGGCGGGATACGGCTCCGTCAGGTCCGATTCCGCGAAGCGGAGCGACCGGATGCCGGCCCCCACCTGCACGATCGTGGCGCTGAGGTCGCCGAAGTCGAGTTCGTACTGTTCACCGGTCGCGGGACGCATGGAACCAGGGTAGGCCTCAGGCGACGACCACCGGGAGACCTGCTTCCCGCAATGCAGACACTGCGACACGGGGAGCGGATGCGCCCGTGATCAACTCCGCCACCTCATCCACTGCGGCGATCCGGCCCAGGTGCGTTCGGTCGAGTTTGGATCCGTCCGCCACGACGATCGCGCGCTCCGCCGAGCGGACCATGACGCGTTTCAGGTCGGCCTCCGGCAGGTTCACGTTGGTGATGCCACCGGTGGGATGCACGCCCGTGCAGCCGATGAACGCCACATCGGCATGCATGCGTTCCAGCAGCACAGCGGCCAGCGGCTCCACCAGGGAGTGCTGCAGCGGCCGCAGGGTCCCGCCGGTCACCACGACGGCGAAGCGCGGGATGGCCCGCTCGAGCTCCAGTGCGATGGTCAGGCCGTTGGTGATGACGGTCACGTTCTCGAGATCGTCACGCTCGACGAGGGCTCGCGCGATGGCGGCCGTCGTCGTGCCGACATCCAGGAGCACACTGCTGCCGGACGTGACCATGGCGGCGGCGGTCTGACCGATGCGGCGCTTCTCGTCGGCGGACGACTCCAGCGCCTCCTCGAAGCTCGCCTCGCGCATCCCCGCCGTCCGCAGCACGGCCCCACCGTGGATGCGGCGGATGCTCTGCTCGCGATCGAGCGCATCCAAGTCGCTGCGGACCGTCACATCGGAGACCTGGAACGCTTCGCTCAGGTCGGAGACGCGGGCGAAGCCGGCGCGGCCGATCAGCTCCAGCATCCGCTCGCGGCGGAGGGCTGCTGGCAGCGGTTCGGTCATAGGCCCATGCTGGAACGCTTGCGAATCCTTGTCAATACGAAAGCCGTTGCCGTATTCTTGCTTTCGGAATCGAAAGGATGGCATGGCTGCGATCACGAAGCGTCCCACTCGTCTCTCCGACGGCCGGGAGCTCATCTACTACGACGACGCCGACACGACGCTGAACGCCGAGCGCAAGCCCGATCTGCGCGAGCCGGCACCGCGGCCCGCCACCGCCACCATGCGGCAGGATCCGCTCACCGGCGAGTGGGTGTCCATCGCGGCGGCACGGCAGAACCGCGTCATGCTCCCGCCCGCGGAACTCGACCCGCTGGCGCCGGCCACGCCATCCAATCCCTCCGAGATCCCCGATCTCTACGACGTCGCGGTGTTCGAGAACAAGTCGCCGTCGTTCGGTCCGCTGCTGGAGGACGGGAACGCGCCGGAAGGGATCGAGGACCTCGCGACCGTCGGTCTGGGCCGCACGCGGACCTCGGTCGGCCGCTGCGAAGTGGTCTGCTTCAGCCCGGCCACGACCGGCTCGTTCGGGAGCCTCACGCCGTCACGCGCCCGCACGGTCATCGAAGCGTGGGCCGACCGGACGACGCAGCTCTCCGCCCTGCCCGGCGTGCAGCAGGTCTTCCCGTTCGAGAACCGCGGGGAGGCGATCGGCGTCACGCTGCACCACCCGCACGGCCAGATCTACGCCTACCCGTACATCACGCCGCGGACCGCGGCACTCCTGCGCTCGCTGGACTCCTACGGACCCACGCTCTTCGCCGACATCCTTGAGCGGGAGCGCGCGTCCGAGCGCGTGGTGCTCGCGGGTGAGCACTGGACCGCATTCGTCCCCTTCGCGGCACGCTGGCCGATCGAGATCCACGTGCTGCCCCACCGGCACGTCGCCGACCTCGCCGAGACGAACACGGCGGAGCGCGACGAGCTCGCGACGCTGTACCTGCGGGTACTGCGCGGCGTGGATGCGCTGTACGACTCCCCCACGCCGTACATCGCCGCGTGGCACCAGGCTCCGGTCGGCGTCCGGAGGGACGAGATCCGGCTGATGCTGCAGCTCACGTCGCCGCGACGCGGCGCGGATAAGCTGAAGTTCCTGGCCGGCTCGGAGGCTGCCATGGGTGCGTGGATCGGCGATGTCCCGCCGGAGCAGGCGGCCGCGGCCCTCCGCGAGGCGATCGCCCGCGCCGATGAGTCGAACCCCGTGGGCGCGCTGCCGGTCGAGGTGACCGGGCTCGTCACCGCTGCGACTGGCGCGCCGGGCGGCTCGGCCGAGGCGACCGCATCCACCGCCACCGCATCCGCTACCACCGCCTCCACTACCACCGCATCCACTACCGACAACGACAACGACCGAGAGGCTGACCGATGACCGACCTGCGAACGGGAATCCGCGACGACTTCATCCAGACCTTCGGCCGCGAACCCGACGGCATCTGGTCGGCGCCGGGGCGCGTGAACCTGATCGGCGAGCACACCGACTACAACCTCGGGTTCGTGCTGCCGTTCGCCATCAACCGCCGGACGGTCGCTGCGATCGGCGTCCGCGACGACCGCGTCCTGCGCGTCGGGAGCACGTTCACGGACGAGCTGGTGGAGGTCGCCATCGACGACCTCTCGCCCGAGATCCTGAGCGGCTGGGCCGCCTATCCCCTGGGCGTCGCCTGGGCGATGAGCGAGTTCGGGGTCGACCTCGCCGCCGTGCCCGGCATGGACATCCTCCTCGACTCCAACGTGCCGGTCGGCGCCGGCCTGTCGTCGTCCGCGGCGATCGAGAGCGCCGTCGGTCTCGCACTCGACGAGCTCTGGAGGCTGGGACTCGACCGGCGCACCCTCGCGCGCGTCGGACAGCGCGCTGAGAACGTGGCGGCCGGCGCACCCACCGGGATCATGGACCAGTCCGCGTCCCTCCTCGGCGAGCCGGACGCCGCCGTGTTCCTCGACTGCCGCTCGCTCGAGTCCGAGGTCGTCCCTCTGGGCCTCGAAGCCGCCGGGCTCGAGATCCTCATCATCAACACGGGCGTCACGCACGCTCACGCGGACGGCGGGTACGCCGAGCGCCGGGCGTCCTGCGAAGAGGGGGCGCGCATCCTCGGAGCGGAGTCCCTCCGGGATGTCTCGCTCTCCGACCTCGACCGGGCGCGCGAGCTGCTTGACGACGTGACCTTCCGCCGGGTGCGCCACGTCGTCACCGAGGACCAGCGCGTGCTCGACACGGTGCGGACGCTGCGCGAGCTGGGGCCGGCCGCGATCGGGGAACTGCTGGACGCATCCCATATCTCCATGCGCGACGACTTCGAGATCTCGGTGCCGGAGCTCGACCTCGCGGTCGAGACGGCGCAGGCGAACGGCGCGATCGGCGCGCGGATGACCGGCGGAGGCTTCGGCGGCTCGGCCATCGCGCTGGTGCCGTCCGACACGCTCAGCCGCGTACTCGTGGCGCTCGACGGTGCGTTCGCCGAGCACGGCTTCGGCCAGCCCGAGCTGTTCACCGTGCGCCCCTCCGAGGGCGCCCGCCGCGAGTCCTGACGCGTCCCGCCCGTCGCGTTCCGCCTTCGACGCGAAGTGCTCGTAGTTGCAGGGTTCCACGGCGTGTCGCCTGCAACAACGAGCACCTCGCGTTGAGGGAGGGTGCGTTCACCCGGGCGTTACCGGAGGCGGGCAGACTGGGAGGGTGAGCGGACAGGGAGCGCGGGAGCCGCAGGTGACCTGGCTCGACCCGGACACCGTCCAGCTGCGGCAGCCGAAGGCGTCGCACTGGGAGGCGCCCTTCCTGTACCTACTGTTCGGGCGGGAGCGCGCCCTCCTGATCGACACCGGCGCGACCTCCGATGAGGAGCAGTTTCCGCTGCGCGCGGCGATCGAACAGTTGATCGCCGAGTGGCTGCGGCGCAACCGGGTCGTGTTCGTCCGTCCGTATCCCTTAATCGTCGCCCATTCGCACGCCCATGGCGACCACATCGCCGGTGACCTGCTGCTGCGCGACAGGCCCGGCACGACCATCGTCGGGACAAGCCCGGCCGAGGTGATCGGGTACTTCGGCTTCCGGTCCTGGCCGGAGGAGACGGTCGCCTTCGACCTCGGGCGCCGCGTGATCGACGTGATCGGTGGGCCCGGCCACGAGCCGTCGGCGGTCGTGTTCTTCGACCGGAGGACGGGCATCCTGTTCACTGGGGACACCGTCCTGCCGGCGCGACTGTACGTACGGGACCTGCCGCAGTTCCGCGCGACGATCGAGCGGCTGATCCGTTTCCGGGACGACCCGCCGGCGCCGGTGCGCGAGGTGCGCGGCGCACACGTCGAGATGTCGTCGACGCCTGGCGAGGACTATCCCGCCGGGACCATCGACCAGCCGGATGAGGCGCCGCTCGCGCTGCGCCCCGGCGTCCTCGACCGCGTGCTCTCCGCCCTCGACGAGCTGCGCGGCGAGCCGGGCGAGCGTATCGTCCGCAAGCGCTTCATCCTCGTCCTCGACCGCTGACCGCGCCGCGCCGCCCCGCCCCGCCTGCGGCGCTCCCGCCCGCCCCGCCTGCGCCGCTCCCGCCCCACCATCGAGTCCACAAAGACTGCACGCGAAACGCCGCCACACCGTGCAATCTCTGCGGACTCGACGGTGGGGCTGAGCCCGGCTGGGTCAGGAGAGGCGGCGCTCGGCGGTCTCGACGACGTTCTGCAGCAGGAGGGCGCGGGTCATCGGTCCGACGCCGCCCGGGTTCGGCGAGATCCATCCGGCGATCTCGGCGACCTCGGGCGACACGTCGCCGGCGACGACGCTCTTGCCGGTGAGCGGATCCTCCACTCGGCTCACACCGACGTCGAGCACCACCGCGCCCGGCTTGACGTCGGCCGCGGTCACGAGTCCCGCGACGCCCGCTGCCGCCACGATGACGTCCGCCCGGCGCAGGTGCTCGCCGAGGTACCGCGTGCCCGTGTGGGTCAGCGTCACCGTCGCGTTGAACTCGCGGCGGGTGAGGAGGGAGCCGATGGCGCGACCGACGGTGACGCCGCGGCCGACGACCACCACATCCGCGCCGCGGAGGTCGATGTCGTGACGCAGCATCAGCTCGATGATCCCGCGCGGCGTGCACGGCAGCGGCGAGGTGATCGGACGGGTCACGTTGAGCATCAGCCGGCCGAGGTTCGTGGGATGCAGGCCGTCCGCATCCTTCGCCGGGTCGACCAGTTCGAGGATCGCGTCGGTGTCGAGGTGCGCCGGCAGCGGGAGCTGCACGATGAAGCCGGTGCAGTCCGGGTCGCCGTTGAGCTCCTCGACCACGGCCTCGAGCTCGGCCTGCGAGGTCTCAGCCGGCAGGTCGCGGCGGATGGAGGCGATGCCCACCTCCGCGCAGTCGCGGTGCTTGCCGGCGACGTACCACTGCGAGCCCGGGTCATCGCCGACGAGGATGGTGCCCAGGCCCGGGACGATCCCCTGCGCACGCAGGGCGTCCACCCGCTCCTTCAGCTCGGCTTTGATCGCGGCGGCCGTCGCCTTCCCATCCAGAATCCGTGCCGTCACGCGTCGTTCCTCTCGTGCAGGCCGACGGTTCCCGAGTCCTTCGAGCGGATCCGCGGGGAGCGCTCGAAGAACTCAGGAACCGAAGGCGCAGGGATGGTCAGATCGAGGAGGGCAGCTCGACGGAGAAGGCGTCCTGACCGGAGGGGGTCAGGCCCGGGTACAGCGGGAAGGCCGCGGTGAGGGCGTCCACGCGGGCGCGGAGCGCGCGAGTGTCGGCGCCGGGGCGCAGCGCGAGCGCGATGATGTCGGCCACCTCGGTGAACTCGGTGTCGCCGAAACCGCGCGTCGCGAGCGCCGGCGTGCCGATGCGCAGGCCGGAGGTCACCATCGGCGGGCGCGGGTCGAACGGGACCGCGTTGCGGTTCACGGTGATCCCGACCTCGTGCAGCACGTCCTCCGCCTGCTGACCGTCGAGCTCCGAGGTGCGGAGGTCGGCGAGCACCAGGTGGACGTCCGTGCCGCCGGTGAGCACATCCACACCGGCCGCCTTCGAGTCCTCGGCGGTGAGCCGCGCAGCGAGCAGCTGGGCGCCGCGGATGGTGCGCGCCTGACGGTCCTTGAACTCCTCGGTCGCCGCCAGCTTGAACGCGGTGGCCTTCGCAGCGATCACGTGCATGAGCGGACCGCCCTGCTGGCCGGGGAAGACGTTCGAGTTGAGCTTCTTCGCCAGCTCCGTGTCCCGGCTGACGATGAAGCCGGAGCGCGGGCCGCCGATGGTCTTGTGCACGGTCGAGCTGACGACGTCCGCGTAGGGGACGGGAGAGGGATGCAGCCCAGCGGCGACGAGACCGGCGAAGTGCGCCATGTCGACCCAGAGCTTCGCGCCCACCTCGTCCGCGATCTCGCGGAACGCGGCGAAGTCGAGCTGACGGGGGTAGGCGGACCAGCCGGCGATGATCACGCGCGGCTTGTGCTCGATCGCCTTGTCGCGCACGACGTTCATGTCGACGAGGAAGGTCTCCGGGTCGACGCCGTAGGACACGGCGTTGTAGAGCTTCCCGGAGAAGTTGAGCTTCATGCCGTGGGTGAGGTGCCCGCCGTGGGCGAGCTCCAGGCCCAGGATGGTGTCGCCGGGCGTCGCGATCGCGGACAGCACGGCCGCGTTCGCGGAGGCTCCGGAGTGCGGCTGCACGTTGGCGTACTCGGCGCCGAAGAGGGCCTTCGCCCGGTCGATCGCCAGCTGCTCGGCGATGTCGACGTACTCGCAGCCGCCGTAGTAGCGGCGGCCGGGGTAGCCTTCCGCGTACTTGTTGGTGAGCACCGAGCCGACCGCTTCGAGCACGGCACGCGGCACGAAGTTCTCTGAGGCGATCATCTCGAGGTAGTCACGCTGGCGACCGAGCTCGAGCTGCAGCACCTCCGCGATCTCGGGGTCGACTTCCGCAAGTGGTGCGGTGAACGTCGAGGGGAGGGTATCGGTCATTGCCGGCTCCTTCGTACAGGGATGGACCAATTCGTAGCGACCCAGGCGCGCGGCCGCATCCATCCGTGTTTCGAGGTACCGTGTCGCTCCCCGATGGTGACCATCTGAGCGCCAGTCGCGACGGGCCAAGCATAGCAAAGCGCACGGTGCGCGTAACCCGTGCGGCTGGTCGGCCGCCCCCGCGGACGACGGCTCACGAACACCGACGACTCGCGGATGCCCGGCGGCTCACGGATACCCGACGAACCAGAGCAGCACGATCGCCACCGGCTGCAGCGCGACGCACGCGATCAGCGCTGCCTTCCGCGCGCGCCGGTGACGGGTGAGCCCGCGCGCTCCCGCCAGCGGCGAGAGCGGCAGGAGCAGCCGGAACGTGCTCTGCTGCGGCAGGAACACCGCGAACAGATAGAGCCCGTAGCTCCCCGCGTAGGCGACCAGCTCCGTCCCGAGCGCACGGATGGATGGCCGGGTGATCACCCACGCATAGCCGGCGATGATCGAGATGACGATGAGAGCGCCGAGGATGCTGAGGTACCGCCAGCTGAGCAGGAACCACGGCGTCAGGGGGATGAAGGCGACCTTGCCGATGAACCCGGTCCACCACGACAGCTCGGTGCTGATGTATGCGTCGCCCGTGCCGGTGACGACCGCGGCGATGATCGGCCAGGACAGGCCGGCCAGAGCGGTCAGAGCGCCGGTGAGGATGATCGCGAGCCGCTCGCGCGGCCGGAACCCGTCGCCCCCGCGCCGGGCGTTGATGGTACGCACGAGCAGCACGATGAAGAGGGCCAAGGGCAAGGCGAGCGCTCCCGGCCGGGTGAAGGCCGCCGCGACGCCGAACGGCAGCATCAGCCAGTACCGGCGATGCACCATGGCCAGCAGCGCGGCGAACATCAGGAAGAAGAACATGCTCTCGGCGTAGGCGATCTGCAGCACGAACGAGAGCGGGCCGAAGCAGAAGAACGCCGTCGCCCAGAACGCGCTGGAGACGCCGGCGCGCGCCGCCACCAGCCGGAACAGGACCACGCTCGCCGCGGCGCCGAAGGCCATCGCCACCACGAAGCCGGCCGGATAGAAGCTCAGCCCGGTGAACAGCATCACCACGCGCGCGGCCATCGGGAACAGCGGAAGGAAGGCCCAGGGATTCTGCTGCACCGAGCCGTCGCTGTCCAGCGGCAGGGACGTCGGGTATCCCTGCTCGACGATCTGGCTGTAGTACGCGCCGTCCCACGATCCCGAGAAGGTGAAGAACGTCGGGTCCATCAGGGGGCTCGAGTAGTCCCAGTGGCCGAGGTTCGCCGCGACGAACAGCGCCAGCATGAGCGTGGTCGTCAGCAGCCGCGAGACGGCATAGACGACGAGCACGGCCGCCCACCACGGCACCTCGCGCCCGGCGAAGCGCAACCGGCGAGGAACACGCAGCGGGCCCGAGAGGTCCGGCCGCCTGGTGCTCGTCGTCCCCGCTGTCATCGTCCTATCCGGTTGAGTATCGGCTGATCGCCTCTTGGATGGTACCCGTGACCCGGTGGTGCCGGGCAGAGGTTGACTCCGGCCTGAGAAGGTCTTCATCCGGCGGGAGGCGACCGCGTCGCGCCACACGGGCGGCGCCTCCCGACGAATCCTCAGGGGGGCTATTTCACGCTGCCCGCGGTCAGTCCGCCGACCAGTCGCTTCTCGATGAGCATGAAGAGGATCACCACGGGGATGACGGCGACCACGGACACGGCGAAGACGTACTGCCATGCCGCGTCGTACTGGCCGACGAACTTGGTGAGGGCGACGGAGAGCGGCTGGTTGGCATCCGTCGACAGGATCACCAGGCTCGCCGCGAACTCGTTCCAGGACGCGACGAAGGTGTAGATGATCGCGGTCACGATCCCGGGCCAGACCAGCGGCAGCTGGACCCGGAACAGCACCGCCCACTTGCCCGCGCCATCCAGCTGGGCGGCCTCGTCGACCTCCTTGGGCACGCCGGAGAAGAAGCTGTGCATGATCCAGATGGCGAACGCCAGGTTGAACGCCGCGTTCACCAGGATCATCGCGAGCCACGTGTCGTTGATCCCGAGCGCCACCATCTCCTTGAAGAGGCCCGTGGCGAGCACGGTGGGCTGCAGCATCTGCGTGACGATCACCAGGAAGAGGAAGATCCCCCGGCCGGGAAAGCGGAACCGCGCCGTGTAGTACGCGGCCGGCACGCAGACGACCAGCACGAGGGCCGTCGCGAAGACGGAGATCACGATGGTGGAGATCAGGTTGTACGGCAGCGGCGTCTCGGGTGTCGACCACATCGTGAGGTAGTTCTCGGGATGCCACTGCTCGGGCAGGTAGGTCGGCGGGACGGCGAGGATGTTGTTCCGGCTCTTGAACGAGCCGGTGAGCATGATCAGGTACGGAGCGATGAAGACGAGCGCGATGACGATTCCGGCGATCGTCTTCCCGGCGACGCGCCAGGAGGACCCGGACGCCCGGGGACGCCGGGGAGGCGCCGTCGGAGCGCCGGCGATCAGTGTGGGGGCCGGCGCGGTCACGAGACCTCCTTCATGGGTTTGACGATCCAGAGATAGAGCCCGACGACGACCAGCACGATCAGGAAGTTGATTACGCTGAGGGCGCTGGAGAGGTCGATGCGCTGCTCGTTCTGCAGCAGTTTGAAGACGTAGGTCGTCGTCGTATCGGCCTTGTACCCGGGGATGGATCCGGTCATCAACTTCAGGATCGGCAGCGAGTTGAACACGTTGATGATGTTGATGAGGGTCGCCAGCGCGATCGCGTTCCGGAGGTTCGGCAGGGTCACGCCGAAGTAGGAGCGGAAGGCGCCTGCTCCATCCACCTTGGCCGCCTCGAGCATGTCGCCCGGGATGCCGGCCAGGCCCGCGAGGATCGTGTAGGTCGTGAACGGCAATGACACGAACACCGCGATGCCGATCGACGAGATGAACGCCGGGAGCGGCTCCTTCGTGAACCCGAAGGGCTGCGCGAGCAGGTGGAGGTCGACCAGGAACTTGTTGATGATCCCGTAGTACGGGTCGAGGCCGTAGACGAACACCGTGGTGGTCATCACGACGCTGGCCGCCCACGGGACGATGATCGCCATCCGGACCCAGCGACGGCCCGGGAAGTTCTTGTCCAGGAACTGCGCGAGGGCGAGCGAGATCACCACGGTGATGACGACGACCGAGACCACCCAGACGAGCGAGTTGAGGAGGATGCCGGGAAGCTCGGGCCGCGAGAGCACCGTGAGGTAGTTCTGGAGGCCGACGGAGCCGTGGTCGATTCCGGCGAGCGAGATCTTCCGGGTGGAGTTGAAGACCATGTAGCCGGCAGGGAAGAACACGACGCCGAAGATCAGGAGGAGGGCGGGCAGCGTCCACGGCACGGCACGCCAGAGGTCGGCGGCTCCGCCCGTCGAGGAGGGGGACGCCCCGCGGCGGGGACGGCCGGTGGCCGCCCCCGCGCGGGTGGTTTCAGCAGTGCTGGTCATATTCAGGGCCGGTCGTTCGGCTTACTGCCCGCTGGCCTTGGCCTGGATGGACTTCAGCAGGTCGGCCGGGTTGGCTCCCTGTCCGAGTTGACCGATCTGGCTCTGGAGGGCGCCCTGGGCTGCCGACCAGTTGGGGTTCGTCGACGGGTAGAACTTGGCGTTCGGCAGCAGGTCGAGGAACGGCTTGATCGACTCGTTCGAGCTCATCGCGTCGGCGCCGGACTTGGTGGTCGGGAGGAAGCCCTCCGCGGTCACCCACTTCGTGTAGACGTCCTTGGAGTAGAAGTAGTCCAGGAACTTCTTGATCGACGCGGTCTTGTCGGTCTTGCTCTTGAACGCCATCAGGTGGTCGGCGACGCCGAGCGTGAAGGCCGAGCCGTCCTTGGTCGGGATGGGCGCGATCCCGTACTTCAGGGACGGGTTCTTGTCCTTGAGCTGCCCGACTGTCGGCGGGAGGCCGACCTGCATGCCGAGCTGTCCCTGGATGAAGACGTTCAGCAGCGGGGTGCGGTTCGTGGATCCGGGGTTCGGCTCCGTGTACCCCTGGTCGATGATCTTCTTCATCTCCGTGGCGCCCTCGATGTTCTGGGGGCTGTCGATGGTCAGCTTCTTGGCGTCGCCATAGCCTCCGCCCGCTCCGTAGAACCAGACGGCCGTCTCGGCCTGGGCCTCCTCGCTTCCGAGCGGCATGCCGTACGGGGTGACGCCTGCCGCCTTCAGCTTGGCGGCATCCGCCTCGAAGTCGGCCCACGTCTTCGGGGGCTCCGCGATGCCGGCCTTGCTGAAGTCGTCCTTGTTGTAGAACAGGGCTCGCGCGGAGGCGATGAACGGCAGTCCGTACTGGGTGCCGTCGATGCTCGCGTTCTTCTTGAAGGCGTCCTGGAAGTCGTTCAGCGTCGAGGACGAGACGATGTCCTTGGCCGGGTACAGCAGGTCGTCAGCGGCGAAACCGGCGAAGGCGTCGATGTTCAGGATGTCCGGCTGCTTCTGCGCCTGGATGCGCGTCTTGATGACGTTGTTGATGTCGGTCCACGACTCGACGTCCAGGTCCACCTTGATGCCGGAGTTCTTGGCCTCGAAGTCCTTGATGATCTGCTGCCATTCGGACTTGGTGTTGTCCGAGTAGCTGGCGACCATCAGGTTGAGCGTCTGTGCGCTTCCGGACGAGCCGCCGGACCCGCCGCTGAAGCCGCAGGAGGCGAGCGTCATGGTGGCGACGGTCGCGGTGGCGATCGCCGCCCCCCAGCGCAGTGACTTCTTCATTGACTTCCTCACTTCTTGAAGGGAAACACGAATCGTCACGGCGATGGTTCCTGCGCGACGATGCGTAGCTGTTGATGTTTAGTGATTTGTTTTTGCTCAAAACAAGCACTTGCACTCATTGATTGATCGAAATCATGGCCTGTCCGCCCCGTCCCGTCAAGGACTAGGCGGAAGATCGTTACGCGGGGTTTACACGAGACCCCGAGGTTTGTAGGGATTACGCGGGAAACGATTGAAGCTGCTCACTGGACAGATGCTTCGATCATCCGCAATCATTGGAGTCAGACATTCACGCATCAAGCGACGCACGCA
The DNA here is from genome assembly GCF_056755275.1 of Leifsonia sp. HAY1-4F. Lineage (NCBI taxonomy): Bacteria > Bacillati > Actinomycetota > Actinomycetes > Micrococcales > Microbacteriaceae > Leifsonia > Leifsonia sp. HAY1-4F. The sequence goes on along the minus strand of NZ_JBNDHX010000011.1, from coordinate 28,833 downwards.
GAACAGGAGCGATCAGTGACGCACGCATCCATCACCGGGTCCCACATGGAGGCGGAACTGCGCTCTCAGCCGCAGACCTGGGCGATCGCGGCCGGCCTGCGCGAGGAGCAGTCGCTCCTGCCTGCGGCCGGTGAGCGCATCGCCGTCGTGGGCTGCGGGACCTCGTGGTTCATGGCGCAGTCGTACGCGGTCTTGCGTGAGCGCGCCGGGCACGGCGTGACCGACGCCTACGCGGCCTCCGAGGCGTTCGTCGACGCTGACGCTTTCCGCGCCCGGGATTACGACGCGATCGTCGCGATCACCCGCTCGGGCACGACGACCGAGGTCCTCGAGCTGCTCGACGGGCTCCGGTCTGCAGGGAACCGCATCCGCACGGTCGGGATCGTCGGCGACCCCGACACGCCGCTGGTCCAACTGGTGGACACGGCCATCCGCCTCCCGTTCGCGGACGAGCAGTCGGTGGTGCAGACCCGCTTCGCGACCACTGCCCTGGCGCTCGTGCGCGCCTCGCTCGGTCACGACCTCGCGGCCGCGATCGACCAGGCGGCCGCCGCGGTCGAGGAAGACCTCGACGACGCGCTGATCGACGCAGAGCAGTACGCCTTCCTCGGGACGGGATGGACGGTCGGCCTCGCGCACGAAGCGGCGCTCAAGATGCGCGAGGCGTCCCAGTCGTGGACCGAGTCCTACCCGGCGAAGGAGTACCGGCACGGCCCGATCGCGATCGCCGCACCGAACCGCGTGACGTGGATGCTCGGCGAGGCGCCCGACGGGCTGTCCAGCGACGTCGCCGCGACCGGGGCACGCTTCGAGGACCGGCCGATCGACGGAATGGCGGACCTCGTCCGCGCCCAGCGCGTCGCTCTGGCCCGTGCCCGGAGGGCCGGGCTCGATCCCGACAGCCCGCGCAACCTCACCCGATCGGTGATCCTCCCCTGATGAGCACCGAGTCCGTGAATCCGGCGGTGGATGCGGCGGTGACCGCTCCCCCGGCCGTCGCCGGCCCGCTGGGCAGCGGCGCGCCGGTGCTGGCGTTCGACGTCGGCGGCACGGACACGAAGGCCGCGCTCATCGACGACGCCGGCCGCCTGGCCGAGGTCCTGCGTCTCCCGACCCCGCACGACGGACCAGGGACCGGGGATGCGGTGATGCGCGCCATCGACGGGATGGCGGCACGGCTCCGAGCGCAGCATCCCGAGATCGTCCCTCGGGCCGCCGGCCTGCTGGTCCCCGGCCATGTCGACGACGACGCGGGGATCGGCATCTTCGCCGAGAACCTGGGCTGGCACGACTTCCCGTTCCGCGACCGGGCGGAGCAGTCGCTCGAAGTGCCCGTCTCGTTCAGCCACGACGTGCGCGGCGCGGGCGAAGCCGAGCATCGGCTCGGGGCCGCCGCCCCCTTCCGCGATGTCGTGGTCATGGCTATCGGCACCGGGATCGCCGGCGCCGTCTTCCTGGACGGCCGCATCCACACCGGCGGAGGGATGGCCGGCGAGATGGGGCATTCGCGCGTCGCCGACGGCCCGGCGTGCGCCTGTGGCGGGATGGGCTGCCTCGAGGCGGTCGCGTCGGCCGCGGCCATCGCCCGCCGCTACAACGCCCTGACCGGGGCGGACGTGCACGGGGCTAGGGAGGTCCTCGCCCGCGCCGAGGCCGGAGACGATGCCGCGCGCTCCGTGTGGGATTCGGCCATCGACGCGCTGGCTCTCGACCTCTCGCACACGGTCGCGCTGCTCGCGCCGGAGGCCATCGTGATCGGCGGCGGGCTGGCGCAAGCCGGCCCCGCCCTCTTCGGGCCGCTCGCGGAGAAGCTGGAGCGCATCCTCACCTTCCAGCGGCGTCCCGTGCTGCTCCCCGCCAGCGTCGGCGAGAACGCCGGCGTCATCGGTGCCGGACTGAGGGCGCGCGACCTGCTCGCGGCTGCGGAGGCGACGTCGTGATCCTCACCGTCACGCCGAATCCCGCGCTCGACCTGACCTACCGGGTGCCCGCCCTGCACGCCGGGGAGACGCACCGCGCCGCTCCCCCGGCCGTCCGCGCGGGCGGCAAGGGCCTCAACGTCGCCCGCGTCATCGCCCAGACCGGCGGGCACGCGTTCGTGCTGACCACGGCGGGAGGGCCCTCCGGCGTGCGACTGGCCGACGAGCTGGAGGCGTCGCGGCTGCCGGTCGAGCTCATCCCGGTCAGCTCCCCGACCCGGAGCAGCATCGCCATCGTCGACGAGCGCTCCGGGGAGACGACCGTCGTCAACGAGACCGGCGGGCCCCTGACCGACGCGGAATGGGCCGCACTCCGGGATGCCGCCGAGCGGCTCCTCCTTCCGGCGACCTGCGTGGTCGGCTCGGGCAGCCTCCCTCCGGGCGCGCCGGAATCCTTCTATGCCGACCTGGTCCGCCGCGCTGCCGGCCACGGCCTCCCGAGCGTGATCGACGCGGTGGGTTCCGCCCTTCGGCTCGCGGCTGAGGCGGGAGCCACCGTCGTGAAGCCGAATCGCCGCGAGCTGGCCGAGACGACGGGGCACGACGACCCCGTCGCCGGGGCGCGGTCGCTCCTCGACGCGGGCGCGGGGCTGGTCCTCGTCTCGCTCGGCGCGGCGGGGATGCTCGCCGTGCCGCGCGTGGGCGAGCCGCTGGACGCGCGCCTTCCCACGCCCCTCAGCGGCAACGCCACCGGCGCGGGGGATGCGGCGGTGGCCGCCGTCGCGTGCCTGCTCAGCGCGGGCGTCGACGACCCGGCCGCGCTGCTGCAGCGGGCGACCGCGTGGTCGGCGGCGGCGGTGCTCGCTCCGCTCGCCGGGGAGGTCCATCCGTCCTACTCCGAACTCGAAGGTCGTCTCGTGACCGGGTGAGGAGGTTGCACAGCTCCACGTCCGTCCATCCACGTCCGCCCATCCACCCCGAAAACGCGCCGGAGCCGCCGCCATGCCTCTCGTCCCCACAGCCGACCTGCTGCACGCGGCCGCCGGCCACCGCACGGGCCTTGCCGCGTTCAATGTCATCCAGCTGGAGACCGCCGAGGCGCTCGTCGCCGCCGCCGAGCAGACCGGCCTCCCGGTGGTGCTGCAGATCTCGCAGAACTGCGTCGCCTATCACGGGTCGCTCGACCCGATCGGCGCTGCCACCCTCGCCCTCGCCCACGAATCCCCCGCTCATGTCGCCGTGCACCTCGACCACGCCGAGGACGAGCACCTGGCCCGCCGAGCGGTCGAGATCGGTTTCGGATCGGTCATGTTCGACGGGTCGAAACTCGACGACGAGCACAACATCGCCGCGACCATCCGCGTGGTGGAGCACGCGCACGCCAACGAGGTGATGGTCGAGGCCGAGCTCGGCGAGATCGGCGGGAAGGACGGCGCCCACGCCCCGGGCGTGCGGACGGACCCGGATGCGGCACGCCGCTTCGTCGCGGAGACGGGCGTCGACGCCCTCGCCGTCGCGGTCGGCAGCTCCCACGCGATGACCGAGCGGACCGCCTCCCTCGACCTCGACCTGATCGCGCGCCTGCGACACGCCGTACCGGTTCCGCTCGTGCTGCACGGGTCGAGCGGCGTCACGGATGAGACGATCAGGGCGGCGATCCACGCAGGGATCACCAAGGTCAACATCTCCACCCACCTCAACCGGTTCTTCACCTCTGCCGTGCGCGAGTACCTCGCCGCGCATCCCGAGGTCGTCGACCCGCGGCTCTACGTGCGGGAGGGACGGGCCGCGGTGACCCGGGAGGCGGCGCGCCTGATGACCCTGCTCGACACGGCAGGCGGAATGGAGACACCCCAGCGATGAACAGAGCGGAACGGTTGAACGCCGTCCTCGATCTCCTGGCCGAGGCCGGCCAGATCGACGTCGACGACCTCGTGGCCAAGCTCGACGTCTCCGCGGCCACGGCGCGGCGCGACCTGGACGCCCTCGCCTCGCAGCAGCTCCTCACCCGCACCCGCGGGGGCGCGATCGGCCAGTCCGTCGCCTACGACCTGCCGATCCGGTACAAGCGGGAGCAGCACGCGCCCGAGAAGCTCCGGATCGCGCAGGCGGCGAGCGCTCTGGTGACGCGCGGTGCCGTGGTGGGCCTCTGCGGAGGGACGACCAGCACGGCCGTCGCCACCGTGCTCGGGTCGCGGCCCGACCTGATGGAGCCCTCACCCCATCCCAGCCTCACCGTCGTCACGAACGCGATCAACATCGCGGCGCAGCTCGTGATGCGCCCGCAGATCAAGACCGTGGTGACGGGCGGCGTCGTCCACGCGCGCTCCTACGAACTCGTCGGGCCGTACAGCGACGTGGTGCTGGAGAAGATCACGATGGACATCGCCTTCATCGGCGTCAACGGCATCGATCCGATCGTCGGAGCGACCGTGCACGACGAGGGCGAGGCGAGCGTCAACTCGCTGATGGCGCGCCGGGCCACCCGAGCCGTCGTCGTCGCGGACTCGTCCAAGATCGGCCGGACCGCGTTCGCCACCCTGGGCGGGCCGAGGGTGCTGACCACGCTCATCACGGACGACGGCATCACCGCCGAGCAGCGGGCGGCCTTCCTGGACCACGGCTACGAGGTGATCGTCGCGTGAGCGGTGCCCACGTCATCCACTCGGCGCGGCTGGTCGACGGCGGGACCGTGGTGGAGGACGGGTGGGTCAGGTTCGAGGGCGAGCGGATCGTCGCGAGAGGCACGGGACGGACGTGGGTCGCGGAGGCGGGCGAGCTGAGCGCGACGGACGCTGCGGGCGACTGGCTCACGCCCGGGTTCGTGGACATCCACGTGCACGGTGGAGGGGGTGCGGCCTTCGACGACGGCGCCGAGGCGATCGCCCGCGGGCTGGCGCTCCACCGCCGGCACGGCACGACACGCTCGGTGGTCTCCCTGGTCACCGCGACCGTCGACTCCCTGGCGCAGCGCGTACGGGAGGTGGCCGCACTCGCGGCAGCGGACCCGCGCATCCTCGGCTCGCATCTGGAGGGGCCGTTCCTGGATGCCGGGCACAAGGGGGCGCACGATCCGGCGCTGCTGCGTCCACCGACCGCGGCCGATGTCGACCTCCTTCTGGAGGCCGCCGGCGGCACGCTGCGGCAGGTCACGCTCGCTCCGGAGCTGCCGGGCGGGATGGATGCGATACGCGCTCTCTCCGCGGCCGGCGTGGCCGTGGCGGTCGGCCATACGGCTGCGGACTACGACCAGGCGCTGGCGGCGTTCGACGCGGGAGCGAGCATCCTCACTCACGCCTTCAACGCCATGCCGGGGCTGCATCACCGCGCGCCCGGCCCGGTCGCGGCTGCGACGCGCACTCCGGGTGTGACGCTGGAGATCGTGAACGACGGCGTGCACGTGCATCCCGAGGTCGTGCAGATGGCGTTCGCCGCCGCCCCCGGACGCGTGGCTCTGATCACGGACGCCATGGCCGCCGCAGGATCCGCCGACGGCGACTACCGTCTGGGCGGGCTCGACGTGGAGGTGCGCGAGGGAGTGGCACGGGTGGCGGCCGGCGGATCGATCGCGGGCTCGACGCTCACCCTCGACGACGCCCTGCGCCGCGCCGTTCTCGAGGTCGGCATCCCGGTGGCGGAGGCGGTGCGTGCCGTGACCTCCACGCCGGCTGCCGCCGTCGGTCGCGGCGGCGACCTCGGGCGACTGCTGCCGGGCTACGCGGCGGACGCCGTCCTCCTCGACGCGGACTTCGCCGTGCGCCAGGTCTGGAGCGCGGGCGCCCCCGTCCTCTGACGCTGCGCCTCCTGCGCCACATTCGTCACGAATGTTGCCCTACGCCGCCGCCACGTGCACATTCGTCACGAATCTCGCCTCACGCGAGAACGCACCGGAAACGCACATTCGTGACGAATGTGGCCCTGCAGCGCCGCCAAGTGCACATTCGTCACGAATCTGCGGAGGCGTCACGAATCAGCGGAGGCGGCGGGGCGCTGCCGGGTCATGCGGCCGACGAGCACGACGAGAGCCAGCGAGACCACCAGCAGGGCAACATAGCACCACGGGAGCAGCATCAGGCCGCCGGCAGCGAAGACGAGCGATCCGAGCAGCGCTCCCCCGCCGATCCCGATGTTGAAGGAGGTCGTGTACAGCGCACTCGCGGTGTCGCGGAAGGCGGCGGACGAGGTGTGCAGCATCCGCGTCTGCAGCAACGGCGGCAGGGCGCCGAAGGCGAGCCCCCAGAGCACGAACGCGATCAGCGCCGGGATGGGCTGGCCGGCCACCACCGCAAGGGCGGCGACCGCCGCACCGGTGACGAGCAGCGCGAGCACGAGCCCGAGCTGAGGACGGGGACCGAGCACGGATCCCGCCAGGACGAGGCCGACCGCACCCGCGATGCCGTACACGAACAGCAGGGCGCCGACAGCGCCGGCCGGGATGTGCATCGGGCCCGTCAGGAACGGCACCACGAACGTGTAGAAGGCGTAGTGCCCGACCATGGTCACCGCCGCGATCAGGCAGACCATCACGACGGCCGGGATGGTGCGGTCGCGCGGTCTCGCCGCCGCGCGGTCGTGGCGGCGATCGCCGCGCGCGTCCGCATCCCGCTCCACGGTGGGCAGCAGCTTCGCGACGACGAGGGCACCGACAGCCATGAGAGCGGCGAGCAGCCCGAAGGACAGGCGCCAGCCGAACAGGTGACCGGCGAAGGTCCCGAGCGGCACCCCGAACACGAACGCGAGCGTTCCCCCGCCCAGAGTGATCGACACGGCGCGCCCGATCTGCTCCTTCGGGACGAGATGCCCGGCGTAGGCGCCGACGATCGACCAGAACATCCCGTGCGCGACGCCGCCGAGCACCCGCGAGCCGACCACGAACGCATAGTCCGGAGCGATCGCGGTGAGCAGGTTCGACACTCCGAGCACGATCAGGATGCCGACGATCATCCCGTGGCGCGGCCATCGGCGGGTCAGCGCGGTGAGCGGCGTGCTCGTCACCACCACGGTGAAGGCGAACACGGTGACCAGCAAGCCGATCTGCGCCTCGATGACCCCGAGGGATGCGCTCATGTCGGGCAGCAGGCCGGTCGGGATCATCTCGCTCGTGACCGACACGAAAACGGCCGAGGCGAGGGCGATGAGTCCCGCCCAGGGGAACTTCGGAACGGCGTGAAGGGATGACGTCGAAGTCGCAGTCATACGGGTCTGTCCAACGGACGGCGTTCCCCGGCCATTCCGCCGCATGGGGGCCGGGCCCGGAGAGTCGGGCCGCAGGAATGAACTGCCGGGTCGTCTACGCGCCGATGTGCGCGCCCAGGGCCGCGCGGGAACCGCCGACCGTGGATGATTCTACCCGAGCTCCCTGAGGATTTCCGTGCTGTCGGTGATCTCGATGAGCGGCGCGTAGAGGGCCATCGCATCCAGGGCCCGCTGGTGGTCGGCGTCCGAGAGACCGGCGCAGGCATCGGCTGCGACCCGGATGCGCACCCCGGCATCCGCCGCGCCCAGGGCGGTGCTCAGCACGCAGCAGTCGGTCGAGACTCCGGCGAGCACCACATCCAGAGATCCGCCGAGGGCCGCGCGCAGGTCCGGCCCCCACTTGCCGAAGGTCGGCTCGCTCACCACCGGGTGGCCGGTGTCGCGGAAGGCGAGGACGAGGTCGTAGATCGGGTCGTCGGCGGGAACCAGCGCGAACGGCCACTGCTCGTAGTACGGCACCCAGGCTCCTTCCGGCCGCTCGGGTGCGACGAACCGGGTGAAGACCACGCGATCGCCGAACGCCGGCACCATCCCGGCGATCGCCGCCTCCGCCTCCGGGAACCGCGGCGTGAACCACGGGCTGGCCGGGTCACCGAAGACCTGCTGCATGTCGACGACGACGAGGACCGGTCCCGTCATCGCTCCTCCTGCCGCCGGACGGTGCCGCGCGCGAACAGCAGGACGCCCAGGTAGCCGATGACGAGCGCGGCGAGAACACCCAGGTTCGCGTATGCCCAATCGCCCTTCGTGCCTCCGATCGGCCCGAGGAGGTACCCCTGCCAGCCGAGCCAGCTCGCCGAGCTGTTGGTGACCAGGCCCCAGCCGACGGCCGTCCCGATCACGATGAGCGCGATCGGCAGCCAGTTGACCGCTCCGTAGCGACCACGCCGGTCGTACAGCTCGGCCTCCGCATAGTCGCGGCGGCGCAGCTGGATGTCGGCGATGAAGATCCCGCACCAGGCCGCGATCGGCACGCCGAGGGTGATCAGGAAGCCCTGGAACGGCCCGAGGAAGTCGGTCGCGAAGAAGACGACGTAGATGGAGCCGGCCGTCATGATGACCCCGTCGATCCCCGCTGCGACGTACCGCGGGACCCGCACGCCGACGCTCAGCAGCGCCAGGCCCGAGGAGTAGATGTCGAGCACCGCGCCGCCCACCAGCCCCAGCACGGCGACGATCACGAAGGGCACGAGGAACCAGGTCGGAAGGAGGGACGCGAGCGCGCCGATCGGGTCCGCAGCGATGGCCGTGCTCAGCTTCCCCGACGAACCGGCGAGCAGGATGCCGAAGATCAGCAGGATCACGGGGGCGAGCGAGGAGCCGAACGTCGTCCATCCCACCACTCCGCCGCTCCGCGCGGAACGGGGCAGGTAGCGGGAGTAGTCGGCGGCCGCGTTGACCCAGCCGAGGCCGAAGCCGGTGAGCATGAAGACGAAGCCGCCGATCACGTGCGGCGCGTCCCCGGCTTTGAGCGCCCCGATCGCGCCGAGGTCGATGTGGTTCAGCACGAGCAGGATGTACAGGACCGTGAGCACTCCGGTCACGATCGTGATGACCATCTGCATCCGCATGATGAGGTGGAAGCCGATGACCCCGCCCACGATGACCAGGGCGACGACCACGATGAGGGCGACCAGCTTCGTGATGGTGCCCCCCTCCCAGCCGAGCTGGGTGAACACGGTGGCGGTGGCCAGCGCGGCCAGCGACACGAGCACCGTCTCCCAGCCCACGGTGAGCAGCCACGAGAGGAACGACGGGACGCGATTGCCCTCCACTCCGAACGCCGCACGGCTGAGCACCATGGTCGGGGCCGATCCCCGCTTGCCCGCGAGCGCGATCACGCCGCACAGCAGGAAGGAGGCGACGATCCCGACCAGGCCGATGATCGTCGCCTGCCAGAACGAGATCCCGAACCCGAGCAGGAACGAGCCGTAGCTCAGTCCGAACACGGACACGTTCGCGCCGAACCAGGGCCAGAACAGGTCGCGCGGCCGGCCCCTCCGCTCGTCCTCATGGATGGTGTTGAGCCCGTTCAGCTCCACATTGAAAGCGGATGCGGGCCCCGTGCGGGTATCCGGCGCGTCCTCACCAGTGCTGGTCATGCACTGATCGTGCTGCACCCCGCGGTGTCCGTCAACTGCCGAACGCTACGGTCTTCGGCTCGAGCCTCGACGGTCGTCCACACGATTCCCCAGCACATTGGTGTCGACCAGGATCATTCGTCGAACGCCTCGACACGGTTGCGGATGAACTCGACGAACCCGAGCTTCTTGACGTTCGGACGCGGGTCGACGGGTTCACCGACAGCCACCCGGCCGGCGATGTATCTCAACTCCTCGCCCACGGTGCGACTCTCATCGTGAGCGATTCGCTCGATCGTCGCGTAAATGTCCTCGTCGAGGTCGACGGTGACGGCCACCTGCTTGATCATGCACTGCCTCCTAATGCAAACATATGTTGGATATCAACCAACCCTAACATCCGGCCGCTACCCTGAAGAGGTGACCGACTCCTCCCCCTCCAATCACTGGGTGCTCACTTTCAGCTGCGCCGACCGTCCGGGGATCGTGCACGCGGTCAGCGGCGCGATCGTCGCGGCCCGGGGCAACATCACGGAGAGTCAGCAGTTCGCGAGCACCGACACCGGGCGGTTCTTCATGCGCCTGCAGGTGGAGTCGGAGGCGCGCCGCGACGAGTTCGAGCACGCCCTGGCTCCCGTCGTCGAGGAGTTCGGGATGACGCACCACGTCGACAACGTCGGCCGGCCCCTGCGGACGCTCGTGCTGGTGTCGAAGGCGGCGCACTGCCTGAACGACCTGCTGTTCCGGCAGCGCGCCGGGCAGCTGCCGGTCGACATCCCGGTGGTGCTCTCCAATCACGACACGCTCAGCGACCTGGCCGGGTTCTACGGCGTCCCCTTCGAGTCGCAGCATGTCGCCGATGCGGCATCGAAGGCCGCCTTCGAGGCGCGCATCCTGGAGGCGGTCGAGGAGCACGACATCGAGCTCGTGGTCCTCGCCCGCTACATGCAGATCCTGTCGCCCGAGCTGTGCGCGCGGCTGGCGGGCCGCGCGATCAACATCCACCACTCCTTCCTCCCCGGCTTCAAGGGCGCCAACCCGTACCGGCAGGCCCACGCGCGCGGAGTGAAGCTGATCGGCGCGACGGCGCATTTCGTCACCAGCGACCTGGACGAAGGCCCGATCATCGAGCAGAACGTGGTCCGGGTCGACCACACGAACACCGTGCAGCAGCTGGTCGCCATCGGCCAGGACGAGGAGAGCCGCACGCTCACGCAGGCCGTCAAGTGGTTCGCGGAGGATCGCGTGCTGCTCGACGGCGCGCGGACCATCATCTTCCGGTGAGTCGCGCCACTAGACTGTCGCGCGTGACCTCCGCGCCCGAACAGCACGCCCCGCTCAAGGTGGGCGCGAACGACGTCCTCCGCTTCCTCCTCGAAGTGTTCGCGATCGTGTCGCTCGCCATCTGGGGGTTCACCGGCTGGCCGCTGCCCTGGAACATCGTGGTCGGAATCGGGGCGCCGGCGATCGCGATCCTGCTCTGGGCGCTGTTCCGCTCGCCGCGCGCCGTGCTGCACGTCGACCCGTTCGTGAAGGCGATCGTCGAGATCGTGGTGATGGGGTCCGCAGCCTTCGGCTGGTGGAACCTCGGCCAGCCGATCGTCGCACTCGTGTTCGCCGTGATCGCGACGATCAGCGGCGTCATCAACGGGCGACGCGAGTTCTCATGACCCGGCTCGTCGTCCACGGAGCCCGCAAAGTGGATGCGGACGGCCTGGTCGACGACTTCTGGCTCGTCGCCGACGGCGCGCACATCAGCGCGACCGGCACGGGCTCGGGGTGGCGCACGGCCATCGGCGGCGCGGCGATCGACGACCCTCAGCTGGACGATGCCCGGATCGTCGACGCCCAGGGCCACTGGCTGACCCCGGGCTTCATCGACCTCCACTGCCATGGCGGCGGCGGCCATCCGTACGACGACGGCATCGACGAGATGCGCGCCGCGCTCGCCACCCATCGCGCGCACGGCACGACCCGCTCGCTGATCTCCCATGTCGCCAACCCGCTGGCGTCCCTCCGCGAGAGCCTCGGCGTCGTCGCGCAGCTCGCGGCGACCGATCCGCTCGTGCTCGGCTCCCACCTGGAGGGCCCGTTCCTCGCGCCCGAGCGACGCGGCGCCCACGACGCGCGCTTCCTCCGCGATCCCGAGCCGGAGGCCGTCGAGGAGCTGATCGGCGCCGCCCGCGGGACGCTCCGCACCGCCACGCTGGCGCCCGAGCTGCCGAACGCGCTGGAGTCCATCGGCGTGCTGATCGAGGCGGGCGTGGTCGTAGGAGTGGGCCACACCACCGCCGACTACGCCCAGGCAGCCCGCGCGTTCGAGGTGGGCGCCCGGCTGCTGACGCACGCCTTCAACGCGATGCCCGGCATCCATCACCGCGCTCCCGGTCCCGTCATGGCGGCGATCCAGAACCCGGAGGTCACGCTCGAGCTGATCCTGGACGGCCTCCACGTGGATCCCGTCGTCGCCGGCCTGCTCTTCCGGGAGGCGCCCGGTCGCGTCGCGCTGATCACCGACGCCATGGCCGCCGCCGGCGCCTCCGACGGGGACTACCAGCTGGGCGGACTCAACGTCACGGTCCACGACGGCCTGGCCGTGCTCTCGGGCACCGACACGATCGCGGGGTCGACCCTCACTCAGGATGCGGCGCTCCGCCACGCGGTCACCCTCGCCGGCATCGACCCCGTGCATGCGGTCGCCGCGCTGACCCGCACGCCGGCGCGCGTGCTCGGGGAGGAGCACCGGCTCGGCCGGCTGGCGGCGGGCTACGTCGCGGACGCCGTGCTGCTCGACCACGAGTGGAACGTGCGCACCGTCGTCGCCGACGCCGCGATCCTCTGACTCCCCAGCGGCCGAGCGCTACAACCTCTGCCAGGCCGGCTTGTTCGCGTAGGCGTAGCGGTAGTAGTCGAGGTACTTCAGCCGGGATGCGGCAGCCTCGTCGACGAGAACCGTGACGTGGGGATGCAGCTGGATGGCCGATCCCGGATTCGACGCCGACACCGGCCCCTCGACCGCTCCGGCCAGCGCCTCGGCCTTCCGCTCCCCGAAGGCCAGGAGCATCAGGTGCCGTGCCTTGAGGATGGTCGACAGCCCCTGCGTGATGCAGTGCATCGGCACGTCGTCCTCCGAGGCGAAGAAGCGCGCGTTGTCCCGGCGCGTCTGCTCGGTCAACGTCTTCACGCGCGTGATCGACGCGAACGAGGAGCCGGGCTCGTTGAAGCCGATGTGTCCGTCCGTCCCGATGCCGAGCAGCTGCACATCCACCCCTCCCGACTCGGCGATGGCCCGCTCGTAGTCGGCGCCGGCGTGCTCGATGCCGTCGAGCGACCCGTTCGGAACGTGGATCAGCGACGGCGTCAGCCCGAGCGGCTCCACCACTTCGCGGGTGATGACCGCGCGATACGACTGCGGGTGGCCGGGCGGCAGGCCGACGTACTCGTCGAGCGCGTAGCCGCGGACGTGGGACACATCCACGTGCTGTCCGCGCGAGCGCTCGTCCCGGATGCCCTCTTCGAGCGCCCGGTAGACCGCCAGGGGCGTGGATCCGGTGGCGAGGCCCAGCACAGCGTCCGGCTTGGTGGCGATCAGGTCCAGGATGCTGCGGGCTGCGAGCTCCCCCGCGGCCTGCTGGTCGCGGACGACGACGATCTCAGCCATCAGTTCCCTCCTGCCCGGGTCGCGCGGACGTGCCGGTACCCGTTGCGAGCACCGGGACGCGCACCACGGCGACGATGTCCCGTGCCAGCCTAGCGTCGGCTGCGGCAGCCGCCCGATCGATCGCGAGCCTCACGACACAGGGCCGAGGAGTTCGAGGAGCGCCCGTCCGACGAGGCGGGATGCACCGAACGTGGCGATGTCGGCGTACGCGCGATCGTCGCCGGGCCAGCCCATGTCGACGACCAGGACCCGCTCGCGCTCGGCGCGCAGCCGGTCGATCGCCGCCCGGGCGAACGCGTGCCGGTGGTTGTCCTTGCCGATGACGAGCACCGGCGACTGGGCGGCGAGCACGAGGTCGGGATGGTCGTTCTCGGTGAACACGACGGCCGGATTCGCCTCGAAGGCTTTCGCCCAGGCAGCATCCGGCTCGGCATCGACCGCCGAGAACGGCCCCCACGGCGCCGTCCCCACCGCGAGGTTGGCGACCGTCTCGATCCGGACCACGGAGTACCGCCCGCCGCGATAGTCCGCCAGCCACGCCTCCGCCCGCGCACTCACCTCGAACGCGCTCCTCACCAGTTTCGCCTCAAGCCCCACCGTCGAGTCCGCAGAGATTGCACGCGACACGCCGTGCGAGCCGTCAGTCTGTGCGGACTCGATGGTGAGGGGCACGGTGCGGGCGAGGGAGAGGACGCGGGCGGAGGCCTTGGCGAGACGGGAGGGGGCGAGGCGGCCGGAGGAGACGGCCGCGACGACGGCCTCCTCGATGGCGGCCAGTTCGTCGTCCGTGTTCTCCGTGCCGAGGCACAGCAGGTCGCAGCCGGCGGCGAGCGCCAGGACCGCCGCCTCCGCGATGCCGCGGCCGCCGCCGCTCGCACCCTCCATGTCGAGCGCGTCGCTGACGACGACGCCGTCGAAGCCGAGCTCGCCGCGCAGCATCCCGTCGAGGATCGCGGAGCTGAGGGTTGCGGGCAACGCAGCGTCCAGCTGGGGCAGCAGGATGTGCGAGGTCATCACCGCGCGGGCACCGGCGTCGATGACCGCCCGGAACGGCACCAGCTCGCGCTCGCGGAGCTGCTGCGCCGACAGATCGACGACCGGCAGCGCCAGGTGCGAGTCGGTGGCGGTGTCGCCGTGTCCCGGGAAGTGCTTGGCCGCGACGGCGACGCCCGCCGCCTGCAGCCCGCGCGTCCAGGCCGCGCCGTGCTCGGCGACGATCGACGGCGACGAGCCGAAGCTGCGCACGCCGATGACCGGGTTGTCCGGGTTGGAGTTGATGTCGATGTCGGGCGCGAAGTCGAGGTTCACGCCGGCCCGGCGCAGCTCCTCCCCCACCCGCCGGGCGACCTGCTCCGTGTAGGCGGTGTCGCCGAGCCGGCCCAGGATGGCATTGCCCGGGTACGGCGAGCCACTTCCGTAGTAGAGCCGGGTGACGTCCCCGCCCTCCTCGTCGATCGCGACCACAGCATCCGGATTGGCGGCGTAGATCGCGTCCGTGAGCCGGCGCAGCTGCCCCGCCGACACGATGTTCTGCCCGAACAGGCACACCCCGCCGAGTCCGCCGCGCAGGCGCTCCGCGAGCCAGTCCGGGAGGGTCGTCCCGAGGAATCCGGGCAGCAGCGTCCCGGCGATGGCGCGGCGCAGATCGGTCCCGGTCACGTCGGCGGGGGCCACGGATACGCCGCTCATCCCTTCACCGCCCCGCTGACCAGGCCGCTCGTCATCCGTCCCTGCACGATCAGGAAGAACACGATGACGGGCACGGCGACGAGGGTGGATGCGGCCATGACCTGGCCCCAGTCGGTCGCCCGCGACGCCGACTGCTGCACGAAGCCGCGCAGCCACAGCGGGAGCGTCGCACTGCTCGACTGCGGCAGGATGACGAGGGCGACCGTGAACTCGTTCCACGCCTGCAGGAAGGCGTATACCCCGGAGGCGACGAGTCCCGGCGCGAGCAGCGGGAACGTGATGCGGAGGAACGCCTGCGTGCGGCTGAGCCCATCCACCATCGCGGCCTCCTCCAGGTCGACCGGGATGCCGGCGACGAAGCCCCGGAGCATCCAGATCGTGAAGGGCACGACGGCAGCGATGTAGAGGATGCTGACCCCGACCACGGTGTTGAGCAGGCCCAGCGTCCCCATCAGCTTGTACTGCGCGATGAACAGGCCCTCGGCGGGCAGCATCTGGATGAGCAGCACGGCGAGCACGAACGCCCGGCGTCCGCGGAACCGGAACCTGCTGATCGCGAGCGCGGCGAGGAAGGCGAACGCGAGACAGCACACGACCGTGATGAGGGCGACCGCGACGCTCATCCCGAGCGCCGGGAAGAACGTGCCGCCCTGGACGACCGCGATGACGTTGTCCCAGGAGCCGCCGAACGGCAGCCAGGTCGGCGTGGTGTTCTGCAGGATCACGTTCGGCAGCAGTGCCGAGTTCATCATCCAGTAGACCGGGAACACCCAGATCAGGGCGAGCGCGATGCCGAGCGCACCCATCAGGATCCGGGAGGTGCGGATGCGGCGGCGCGACCGCGGCCGGCGGCGGCCGGCCGCAGCGGGCGTCCGGGTGGATGTGGCGACGGTCACGATTCGTCCTCCTTGAGCAGGTGGCGCACGTAGAACCAGCTGAGCGCGACGGTGAGCAGGAGCACGAAGACGCTGACGGCGCTGGCCATCGCGAAATCGCTCGATCCGACGCCGAGCTGGTAGATGTAGGTGCCGAGCAGGTTCGTCTCGCTGGCGATGGACCCCTTGTCCTGCAGCAGCTTGATCTGGGCGAAGACGCGGAGGTCCCAGATGATCTGCAGGAGCAGCACGATCCCGAGCACCGGCCGGATGATCGGCAGGATGATGTAGCGCAGCCGCTGCCATCCCCGGGCGCCGTCCATCTGCGCCGCCTCGACGACCTCGGAGGAGACCTGGGTCAGCCCGGCGTAGACGGAGAAGGCCACGAACGGGACACTCATCCACGTGACGATCACCATCGCGACGAAGAAGAAGGAGAGCGGATTCTGCAGCCAGTTGTGGTCCTGGAAGTCGAGGCCCCCGGCGGTGAGGAGGTAGTTGACGACACCGCGGCGCCAGTCGAACAGCCAGTTCCAGACGGTCATCGCCGCGACCACGGGCATCGCCCAGGCGAGCAGTAGGGCGATCTGCAGGATGATCCGGATGGCCTTGTGGACCGCGTTCATCAGCAGCGCCATCCCGATCCCGATCACGACCGTGACGGCGGCCGTCACCAGGCAGAACGCGATCGAGCGCCCGACGACGACCCAGGTGTAGGGGTCGGTGAAGAGGGTGATGTAGTTCTCGAACCACACGAAGTCGGCCGGCTTGCCGAACTGCTGGGCCAGCCCGAAGTGCTGCAGCGAGGTGACCAGCTGCCACACGAGCGGATAGCCGAGCGCGAGAAGCAGGATGAGGATGGCCGGGAGCAGCAGCGTGTACGGCGTGAGGGGGGTTCGGCGGCGGCGCGGTCCGTCCGGCGTCCGCATCGGCGCGGGCGTGGGCGGGCGCGGGACGGCGACCCGGGTGTCCTCGGCGGCGGTCACTGTCGCCCTCCTTCCTGGTGGTGATCGAGGGGACGCAACACGCCGTTCCGGCATGTACCGCAACGGCGTGTTGCGTCCCGCAGTTCGGTGACGGTCAGCTCTTGACGTTGAGCAGAGCGTCGATCTTCTTGTCGTACTCCTGCGCCAGCGCCTTCAGGTCGGCGGCGTCGCGGATCTTGGAGAAGAACTCCTCCATCACGTTCCCCGCCTCGACCGAAGCCCAGCCGGGAGCGGCCGGGGTCAGCTTGGAGTTCGACGCCGACTCGATCAGGGCCTTCGCGAACTGGTCGTTCCCGAGCGACGACGTGTACTTCGCGTTCGCAGGTCCCAGGCCGTTCTTGCCGAGCAGCTCCTGGTACTGCTTCGAGAAGATGATCTTCAGCAGGGTCTTCGACAGACCCGGCTCCTTCGTCTTCGCGGAGATGCCGATGTTGGAGCCGCCCGCGAACACCGGGGCGGGCTTGCCGTCGTTGCCGGGGAGGACGAACGTGCCGAACGTGGCGTCGTTCCAGGTGCGGGTCGGCTTGCCGTCCGCGCCCTTCCCGAGGTCGCCGATCGACCAGTGCGCCCATCCCGGAGCCATGATGGTGGCGGCTGCGAGGGAGGTGTCACCGGTCTTGTTGCCGCTCGCGTCCAGCGTCTGGTCGGTGTCGTTCAGGTAGATGTACTGGTTCGAGTCCTTGGCGTCGTTGGGTGCCTTGGATGCGTTCTTGTACAGGTCCTGGAGCTGCTGCAAGCCCTTGAGCGAGTCGTCGGACTCGAGGGTCGCGACCCACTTGCCGCCCTGCTTCTTGGCGATGTCGCCGCCGTTCGCGAAGATCCAGGAGATGCCGTCACGCCAGTCCTGGCCACCGAGGAAGAAGCCGGAGAAGTTGGCGATGCCCTTCGGGTTCTTGGCCGTGATCTGCGCAACGTCGGTGTTGAACTGGTCCAGTGTGGTCGGGACGCTGACTCCGGCCGCCTGGTAGACGTCCTTGCGGTAGAACATGTACCGCGAGCCGAAGTAGTAAGGCAGCGTGTAGTTCTTGCCGTCCACCTTCCCCGCCTCGACGAACGACGGGAGCAGGTCGCTTCCGCCGAGGTCCTTGTACATGTCCGAGATGTCGAGGAACGCCCCCACATTGGTGAAGGTCGGCGACTGGGTGTTGCCCATCTCCGTCACGTCCGGCGTGTTGTTCGCGTCGGGCAGGGCGGTGGTGAGCTTGGTGACGATGTCGCCCCAGTCCTGCTGCTCGATCTTCAGGGTCGCCCCGGTCTCCTTGTGGAACTCGGTCTTCAGGTAGCTCCGCAGCGCATCCGGTGTGTCGGAGCCGACCAGCCACAGCGTGACCGTCTTCCCCTTGCCGTCGGTGCTGGCTCCGGTGGATCCGCCCGAGGCGCATCCGGCGAGCACGAGAGCGGAAGCCGTAGCCACAGCGGCGAGGCCGACGAGCTTTCTCTTCATTGCACTGTCCTTTCGTGAGTGTCGGTGTGGCGCTTGCTCACACCGTCGGTGCAGGGGTCGTCTTCGGGTGATGCTGTGTCATGAGACCCCGAGTCGTCCGGAGAGGACGAGTACGGCCGCGCCGCGGAGGACGATGTCCTGCCCCTGCGTGGTCATCCGGAGGGACAGGTCGGCGTGGTTCTGCGCCATCGTCCGGTTCCGGAGCGTGTGGACGGTCGCCTCGGCGAGGGGACCGTCGAGGAGTCCGGTCGGGCCGCTGAGCACGATCTCCGACAGGTTGAGGGCGCCGACGACCGGCGCGAGCGCGATTCCGAGGCGCTGGCCAGCCTCGCGCAGGAGGGGCGTCGCGTCGGCCCCCGCAGCCTCGGCCTCGCGGATGCCGCGCTGCAGCTGCGGGACGCTGAGCCAGTGCTCGAGCACCTGATCCCGGTCGTACGTCGTCTCGAGCCCCCGATCGGTGCCGACCATGACCTGCCCGATCTCTCCTGCGGCGAAATGGCTGCCGTAGACGAGCGCCCCGGCGACGAGCAGGCCGGCACCGATGCCGTGCCCGACGCGGATGAGCATCATGTCACCCGCCGCGCCGCCGTAGGTGTGCTCGGCGAGCGCCGCGGCGTTGGCGTCGTTCGCGACGAGGACCGGCAGCCCGGTGCGAGCGGCCAGCCTCCGCTGCAACGGGACGGCCTCCCAGCCCAGGTTCGGAGCCGTGAGGATGGTGCCGCTCAGGTCGACGACACCGGGTGACCCGATGCCGATGCCGAGGATGGGAGCGGTCGCAGCGGCGACGAGGCGGTCGACGAGAGCCTCCACCTTGGTGGTGGCGGCCTCGCCGGTCGCCGCGGCAGCCGAGCCGTCGGCGAGCAGCTCCTCGGCGCGGGCGAGGATGCGGCCGTCCAGATCCATCACCACGCCGCGGAAGCGGTCGTGGTCGCTGAGGTCGACGCCGACGATCTGGTGCGCCGTCCGGTCGATGTCGAGGAGCACCGCCGGCTTGCCCGGGCGGACCGACTCGCGCTGACCGAGCTCGATCACGAGCCCTTCGGTGAGCAGCTCGGCGACCAGGTCGGACACGGTCACGCGGGTCAGGCCCGTCTCGCGCGCGAGGTCGGCCCGGCTGCGCCGACCCGACCGGTAGAGCGTCTGGAGGACGAGCGACCGATTGTGGCTGCGCGCGTGCTCCGGGAGCACTTTGGCGCGGGGCCGCAGAGCGCGGCCGGGGGCCAGCCCTCCGGCGCTTCCCTGCACCTCGGTCGTTGTCATGTTTGTTAGTAAAGCTTACGAACAAATGAAGCGCAAGACCCAGTTTCGCGGCGTGACCCGGGTCGTCGGAGCACATTCGTCACGAATCACGGCTTGAATCGTGCCAAAGCGCACATTCGTCACGAATGTTGAGCCAGCCGTCGAGGAACGGCCGGGGCCCCGTGTCCGCGCTCCCTGACGACGTCCGCACGGGGATACAGGGAGCGCGGGCACCAGGCCCCGTCCGGAGGTCAGACCGGGACGCGCACCAGGGCTGCGATCGCTCCCCCGACGAACGAGTCGCCCAGCCCGATCGTCGTGGGCGATGCGACGTCGCTGAGGTCGAGCGCGGGGACCACCACGAAGGGACCGCGCGCCGGGAGCGCGCGAGCCATCGCGACGCCGCTGGCGTTGCGCCGGCCGGTCTCGGCGAGCCGTTCGACCTCAGCCCTCGTGATGCCGTCGCCGAGCGCGTAGCGGGCACCGGAGACGGCGACGCCCCCCTCGACGACTGCCCGCAGCCGCTCCGCGTCCTCGCCGAAGGCCAGCGCGTAGAGACGGGTGTGCAGGATGATCGCGGGCACGCCCAGTCGGAGGGCGAGCTCCCGCACGGCCGCATCCACCGCATCCACGTCGAGCAGGTCGACCGGCCGGCCGACCGCCGTCATCAGCTCGTCCTCGTTGAGGCTGAACACATCCAGCACCGGCGCGAGAGCAGCGTGCACCTCGGTCGCGAACGCGGGCACGTGGTATCCGCCGTCCTCGTACAGGACCACCGCCCCGGCCGGAAGGGCACGTACGGCCGACCGCAGCTCGGACAGCCGCGCCTCCAGGATGTCGCGCTCCTGGATCGAGTTGAGGCCGGAGATCAGGAAGACCCGGGCCGAAGCGAGCGCCTCCGGCAGGCGGTCGCTGAGCACGAGCACCGCATTCGGGATGTCGCACGGATAGATCAGCCGGTTGGCCGCGGGCGCGACGATCTCCTCCTCCGCCATCCGGATCCGTGCCCCCGCCGGGAACTGCACGATCAGGTGCGGGTCGGTGGAGTCGTGGTCCGCGCTGCAGAGGTAGTCGACGTCCGCAGGGAGGAGCCGGCGCACATCGTCGTCGATCGAGACGAGATGGACGGTGCTCCCGATTCCCAGCGCACTCATCGCCAGCGCCGCGCGGACGGGTGTTCCGCCGAGCGTCGTACGGTAGCCGAAGCGTCCGGCGAAGGCCTCGATGACCTCCGTCGACTCCACGAAGTGCTCGCCACCGGTTCCGGCCGCGAGATGGTGGAGCACGGAGAGGACCAGCGCGCGCTCCGAGTCGATCGCCGGCGGCGGCGACGCGGGAAGGGAGGCGATCCCGAGCTCGGAGGCCGCCGACTCGAGCGCGCCGGCATCCCAGTGCAGCTCGAAGTCGATCGTGCCCCCGAGCCCGAGAACCGCATCCCCCGCCATCAGCCGACCAGCACGCCCTGCTCGCGCTCGGCGAGCGTCGCGTCGACCAGGCCGTCCGCGTACAGGTGGGCCTTCCCGGCAGCGCCGAACAGATCGATCTTCTCCGCCGCGACCTTCTGCATCGCGAGAACCGCCGGCGGCTCGATCAGGTTCGGCTCGCGCAGGTCGCGATCTGCGAGCACGGCCCGCATCTCGTCGAAGTAGGCGACCTTGATGTCGCTGGAGATGTTGATCTTGTTGATGCCGAGAGTCACCGCCTGCGCGATCTCCGAGTCCGGGTTGTTCGAACCGCCGTGCAGCACCAGCGGGATGCCGACGACCCGCTTGATCTCGGTGAGGAGGTCGAGCCGGAGCTCGGGCTTCAGCGTCGACGGGTAGATGCCGTGCCGCGTCCCGATCGCCACCGCGAGGCTGTCCACGCCCGTGCGCTCCACGAACTCGGCCGCCTGCGCGGGCTCGGTATAGATGATGTCGTCCGTGCCTGCCTCGGCCTGGTCGTCCGTCTTGCCGATCGTGCCGAGCTCGCCCTCGACCGACAGCCCGACCGCGTGCGCGGCCTCCACGACCCGCCGCGTCAGCGCCACATTCTCCTCGAACGGGAGCATCGAGCCGTCGATCATGACCGAGGTGAAGCCGATCCTGATCGCCGTGAGGATCTCGTCGTAGGCCCCGCCGTGATCCCAGTGGATGGCGACCGGCACCGACGAGCGGTGAGCGCGTTCGCGAAGGGCCACGATCACATCCTGGCCGATGTGCGCGACCTCGTCGGGGTGGATCGCGAGGATCCACGGCGCGCCCTTCCGCTCGCAGACCTCGAAGAGGCCGTTGCTCATCGCGTAGTCGCTCACATTGAACGCGGGAACCGCGAAGTTGTGGGCGTCGGCCACGGCGAGCAGGTCTTTTCCATCGATCAACACGTTGGTTCTCCTTGATTCTGTTGGTTCGGTTCAGGGCTTGCCGGCGTCAGGACTTCACGGCGCCGGCCGCGAGGCCGCCGATGAAGTAGCGCTGGAAGATGAGGAAGAGGACGAGCACCGGGATCGAGCCCAGGATGCTCATCGCCATGACCTCGTTCCACAGGTAGTTGTTCTGCCCCATCAGCAGTTGGATGCCGACGGGCACCGTCCGGCGGTCGTCGGTCTGCGTGAGGGTGAGGGCGAAGAGGTATTCGTTCCACGAGATCATGAAGGTGTAGAGGCCGACGGAGACCATCCCCGGCACGGACACCGGCACGAGGATGCGCCACAGGATCGACCGGGAGCTCGCCCCATCCACCTTCGCCGCCTCATCCAGCTCGCGCGGCAGGCTGTTGAAGTACGCGGTCATCATGATCACCGCGTAGGGCAGGGTGAACACGACGTAGGTGATGATCAGGCCCTGGTAGGTGTTGTAGAGGCCGAGGCCGACCATGATCCCGAAGAACGGGATCAGCAGGGTGATCGGCGGCACCGCCTGGACCCCGATGATGACGACGTTCAGGATGCGCTTCAGCGGGAACTCGAAGCGGCTGAAGACGTAGCCGGTCAGCACGGCGACGACCAGGGTCACCAGCGTGACCGACAGCGCGACGATGTAGCTGTTGACGAAGTAGCCGATCTCGACCGGATTGCTGAGGACCGCGAGGTAGGGCGCGAACGAGAACGAGCCGTCGAACAGCTTCGGCGGGTAGGCGAAGATGTTGGCGTTCGACTTGAACGAGCTCGACAGCATCCAGAGCACGGGGAATCCGGCGAACAGCGCGCCGGCGGTGAGAGCGGCGTACAGGCCGATGCGTGCCGAGACGCGACGGCGGGCGGAACGCGAGGCGAGCAGGCTCATCAGCGCTCCTCCTTCCTCTGGCGGCGGACGTAGAAGATGGCGACGATGAGGGAGGCGGCGAGCACCAGCACCGCACTCGTCGAGGCGAGCGAGAACTGGTAGCTGTTGAACGCCAGCTTGTACGTGTACGTGCTGAGCATCTCGGTCGCGCCGAGCGGGCCGCCGCCGGTCGTCGCCCAGATCAGGGTGAACTGCTGCGTGGTCCAGAGCAGGTCGAGCAGCGCCATGCTGTAGAGGATGGGCTTGAGTCCCGGCAGGGTGACGCTGACGAACTGCCGGAGCGGGCCGGCGCCGTCCACGCGCGCCGCCTCGTACAGGTCGGAGGGGATGCCCTGGAGGCCTGCCAGCAGGCTGATCATGAAGAACGGGTAGCCGGACCAGATGTTGATCGCCGTCACGGCTATCAGCGCCGTCTGCGGCAGCCCCAGCCACGGCACGGACTCGTGGATGACGCCCAGACTCTCCAGCAGGTAGTTGATGACGCCGCTCGGGTCGAGGAGAAGCCGCCACAGCACAGCGACGACGGAGGCGGTGAAGATCCACGGGAGGATGTAGATCGCTCGGAAGATCGCCCGCGGCACCTTCGCCATGGTCTTCGAGTTGAGCATCAGGGCGAAGAGGACGCCGATCACCATGTGGGCGGCGACGCTCACGACCGTGAAGACCAGGGTGTTGGCCGCAGCGCCCCAGAACGCCGGGGAGCTGAGGACGGTGAGGTAGTTGCCGAGGCCGACGAACTTCGGCGACGGGTTCGTGATCGTGTTGTCCATCAGCGAATAGCCGATGACGATCACGATCGGGACGACCATCAGGCCGACGATCAGCAGCACCGTCGGGCTGATCAGGAGGTAGGGCTCCACACGCGCGCCGAGGGGGCGGTGGTGCCTACGCTTCGGGGCGGGCGGCGCCGGGACCGCTTCATCGCGGGGCGGGGCCGGGGTCAGCAGATTCGTGGTCATGTCCTCTCCCTCCCGCCGGCCGCGCATCCTGTCGGGGATGCGCGACCGGCGGCGGGTCTGATCGCTGGCGTTCGGTCTGATCGCTGGCAGCGGACCTGGCCGCTGGCAGTGGGTCAGCGGGAAGCTAGAACTGCTGCTTCCAGGCGCTCTGCACGTTCGAGAGCATCTGACTCGTGGACTCCTGCCCATCGGCCGACTTCTGGAACTCCGTCAGGAAGTCCGTCATCAGCTGGTTGGCGGAGGGGAGGCCGGTGAACTCGTTGACCGGCTTGCTCTGCTTGTAGATCTCGAAGGCCTGCTGGAAGTGCGGGTCCGCTCCCGACAGGTCGGGTGTCGCCGTCTTGTTGCCGGGGAACCCGTTGGCGAGGGTCGACAGCTTCGCGTTGGCCTTCTCCCCCATCAGGTACTGGACGAGCTTCCACGCCTCCGCCGGGTGCTTCGACTTCGCCGAGATCCCGATGCCCCAGGAGGCGGTGAGGATGCCGCGCTCGCCGGAGTAGCCGTCCTTCGCGGGCTGAGCCGACACACTGAACTTCAGACCGGCGTTGCCCTTGGTGATCGTGGTGATGTGGGCGAGGGAGTCGACCATCATGCCGACGCGTCCGTTGATGAAGTTCTCGACCTTGTCGGTCTCCTGGAGGGCGTTCGCGCCGGGCAGCACCGCGTTGGCGCTGATCAGGCTCTTGACCAGGTCGACCGCCCCGGAGACGTCGGAGTTGCCGGTCAGGTCCGGCTTGCCGTCCTTCAGCATGCTGCCGCCGGACGCCCACGCCCAGGAGAGGATGTCGTTCTGCACGCCGTTCGGGTTGGTGGTGCCCAGCGGGACCACCCATCCCTTCGCGGCTCCCGACGCACTGATCTTCTTGGCGTCGTCGGCGAACTCCGACCAGGTCGACGGCGGCTTCGCGATGCCGGCCTTCTGCAGGATCGCGTCGTTGGTGAACAGCGGGTACACGAAGTTGACCACGGGGATCATGTACGTGGATCCGCTGTAGCCCACCTGGCTGGCGAGGTCCTTCGGGTCATAGGACGCCTTCTTCATGGCGTCGCTGAGGTTGAGGATCGCTCCCTGCTTGTACAGCGGGTTCACCCAGGCGCCGTCGAGGCCGACGACATCGGGCAGCGTCCCGGATGCGGCCTGGGAGATCGTCTGGGTCTGGAGGGACTGGAACGGCGCGCTGATCAGCTTCACCGAGATCTTCGGGTTCTGCTTCTCGAAGTCGTCGATCAATCCCTGAAGGGCGCCGGTGGGCATCTCCGGCGCCCACCACTGCGAGAAGGTCAACTGGACCTTGCCGTTCGCGTCGCCGCCCGACGTGCCTGCGCAGCCGGCCATGGCGATCAGCGCGGCGGTCGCGACCGCGACGGCCGTCGTGGTGCGAGCGAGCCGGCGTGACCGGCCCCGAGCATCGTTGCTCATCGTTCTCCTATCCGAGGGCATTCGAGCTTTTGCTTGAATTTGCTTGAAATTACCGATTTGTGCGGACTGATGCGATTTTACGCATGGCTCTGCGGGGAATGCAAGGGTTTTGACTCTTGACACGCAGATTTCGGCTTAAAGCTGGCACAAACGCGCAAACCCTGTTACGAATGTTCTGTGGTCAAGCGAATGTCATCAGCGTCGGGACGACTGCCTGCGGGCCGGAAGGCCGAGCTGGTGGCGTTCGTCTCGCAGGCGGAACAGGTCACGGTCTCCGAGCTGGCCGAGCGCTTCGACGTGTCGCCCGACACCGTGCGCCGCGATCTCCAGCAACTCCACCAGGAGGGCCTCGTCGTACGCACGCACGGCGGCGCGGTCAGCGTGGACGCCGTCGCGGGCGTGGAGAAGAAGCTGGATGTGCGCCTCCAGCTGCACACAGAGGAGAAGGACCGGATCGGCGCCCTCGCCGCGACGCTCGTCAGCAGCAACTCCGTGCTGATGATCAACGCCGGCACCACGACTCTTGCCGCCGTGCGCCACCTCGGCGACCGCCGCGACCTGACCATCGCCACGAACAACCTCCGCATCGCCACCGAGATCTCGCCCAAGATCGTGCGGGAGCTGTACTTCTTCGGCGGCACCGTCCGGCTGATCGGACAGGCGACCGTGGGACCTGTGAGCCTGCAGCTGCAGGGCGGGCGGGACCTCCAGCTGCGCTGCGACCTGGCACTCATCTCCGTCGGCGCCGTCTCCGCCGAGGGCGGCTACACCACGAGCAACCTGGCAGAGGCGGTCATGATGGGCGAGATGATGGAGCGGGCGACCCGGGTGGCCGTGCTCGCCGACTCGTCCAAGTTCACGGAGCCGCTCTTCGCCCAGATCGCCGGACTCGACCGCGCCGACTACCTCGTCACGGACGCCGAGCCTCCCGCAGAACTGGCCGAAGCGCTGGCGCACGCCGGCGTGGAGGTCCTGGTCGCCGACTCGACGTCCTCCGCTCGCTAGGCCGCACCCCGCGCGACATTCGTCACGAATGTCGCGCTGAGCCGCGTATCGGGGCACATTCGTGACGAATGTCGCGCTGAGCCGCGTGTGGGTGCACATTCGTCACGAATGTCGCGCGTGCCCGCTGGGCCGCTGGCCGAACGGATGGAGGACACGCCGCGTCACGCTATACCTGCAGTTCACTCTCATGCGATTGACTGAGCGCGCCTCACCCAAACACGTGTCTTGGAAAGGACCCATCGTGACGACACCCCAGTACCCGACCGCTCCGCCTGCCTCCGCAGGCGAGACCCCGCTCTGGGCGCCGCTCTACGGCGCTTCCTTCGGCCAGTCCATCCAGCGCTACTTCAAGAAGTATGCGGACTTCACCGGCCGCGCCAGCCGCAGCGAGTACTGGTGGTGGTTCCTCGCGTACTTCATCGTCATCATCGTGCTCGAGGTCCTGCTCTTCACCATCGGCACCGCGGGCACGACCGTGAACGAGGACGGAACCATGACCCCCGGCCCGCTCTACTGGCTCCCCATCCTGCTGCTCATCGTCTGGTCCCTCGCCACGATCGTCCCGCAGCTCGCCCTGACCTGGCGTCGCCTGCACGACGCCAACCTCGCCGGGCCGTTCTTCTTCCTCGGCTTCATCCCGTTCGTGGGCGGCATCATCGTGCTCGTCCTCACGCTGCTCCCGCCGAAGCCGGAGGGCGCCCGCTTCGACCGTCCGCGCGCCTAGCGGATCGATCGCACCAGCGACGAAGAGGCCCCGCGGACATCGTCCCCGGGGCCTCTTTCGTGCGTCTCGCGAGTGCGTCAGGCCACGCGAGCCTTCAGGTTGTCGCTGATCGCCTCGAGGAACTCCTCGGTGGTGAGGAACTTCTGCTCGGGGCCGACCAGGAGCGCGAGGTCCTTCGTCATCTTGCCCTGCTCGACCGTCTTCACCACGACGTCCTCGAGGGTGTGTGTGAAGTCGATCAGGTCCTGGTTGCCGTCGAGCTTGCCGCGGTGCGCGAGGCCGCGCGTCCAGGCGAAGATCGAGGCGATCGGGTTGGTGGAGGTCGGCTTGCCCTGCTGGTACTGGCGGTAGTGACGGGTCACCGTGCCGTGCGCCGCCTCCGCCTCGACGACCGAGCCGTCCGGGGTGGTCAGCACCGAGGTCATCAGGCCGAGCGAGCCGAAGCCCTGTGCGACCGTGTCGGACTGGACATCGCCGTCGTAGTTCTTGCAGGCCCAGACGTACCCGCCCTCCCACTTGAGGCTCGAGGCGACCATGTCGTCGATCAGGCGGTGCTCGTACGTGAGGCCGGCAGCGTCGAACTTCTGCTTGTACTCGGTGTCGAAGACCTCCTGGAAGAGGTCCTTGAAGCGGCCGTCGTACGCCTTCAGGATGGTGTTCTTCGTCGACAGGTACACCGGGTACTGGCGGTCGAGGCCGTAGTTGAACGACGCGCGGGCGAAGTCGCGGATCGACTCGTCCTGGTTGTACATGGCCATCGCCACGCCGGCGCCCGGAGCCTGGTAGACCTCGAAGCTCTGCGCCTCGCCGCCGCCGTTCGGCTGGAAGCTGATGGTCAGCGTGCCCGGGCCGTCGAAGACAAAGTCGGTGGCGCGGTACTGGTCGCCGAAGGCGTGACGGCCGATGATGATCGGCTTGTTCCAGCCCGGGACCAGCCGCGGGATGTTGGAGATGATGATCGGCTCGCGGAAGACGACGCCTCCGAGGATGTTGCGGATCGTGCCGTTCGGGCTCTTCCACATCTTCTTGAGGCCGAACTCCTCGACGCGCGCCTCGTCGGGCGTGATCGTCGCGCACTTCACGCCGACGCCGTGCTTCTGGATGGCGTGGGCCGCGTCGATCGTGATCTGGTCGTCGGTCTCGTCGCGCTTCTGGATTCCGAGGTCGTAGTACTCGAGGTTCACATCGAGGTACGGGTGGATGAGGGAGTCTTTGATCGCCTTCCAGATGATGCGCGTCATCTCGTCGCCGTCGAGTTCGACGACCGTTCCGTCAACCTTGATCTTGTCCATGCTTCTCCTGGGGTGTCTGCCGTTTCAAGCCTCCGTCAGCTTACCCGAGTGCGACAACTATCTTGACATCGAGACAGTTTCTCTCGGGGAATCGTCGGCTGCGCGCGACTATGCCGCGGTCGCTCCCGCACGTTACCCTTTCGTCATGGCTGAGTTGAGACTGGAAGAGTTGAGTGCGCGGACCGTCGTGGCGGCGAACGCGCTGACACTGAAGCCGGGCCAGGAGCAGTTCATCGCTCCTGTGTCCTACTCGGCCGCGGCCGCGGTCGCCGATCCGAACACGTCGTGGCAGCGCGTCGTGCTCGACGGCGACGAGGTGGTCGGCTTCATCATGGGCAACTTCGACCCCAATGCGGAGCACGAGGAGTTCAAGGCGATCCTCTGGCGCATCAACGTCGACGCCGACGACCAGGGCCGCGGAATCGGCACGTTCGCCGTCCGCGCGCTCGCCGACGAGGCGCGGGCCCGCGGCCACCAGCGGCTCCATGTGATCTGGGAGTCCGGAGAGCTGGGTCCGGAGCAGTTCTTCCTGCGCAGCGGCTTCAAGCCGGTGGGCGAGACGCAGTACGGCGAGACGATCGGTGCCCTCGATCTCTGACCATCCGGACTCGTCCGACCGTCCGGACTCGTCCGACCGTCCGGATTCCTTCGTCGATCGGGTCCTCGAGGTCGTCGACGCCATCCCTCCCGGCCGGGTGATGACCTACGGGGACGTGGCGGCGACGCTCGGATCGCGCGCCGCGCGCATGGTCGGGCAGGTGATGGCGTTCTACGGCAGCGAAGTCCCCTGGTGGCGCGTCGTGCGAGCCGGCGGGCATCCACCCGTGAAGCACGAGCACCTCGCGCTGGAGCACTACCGGGCCGAAGGCACGCCCCTCCTCGGTGGCGCCCGCGCCGCCTACCGGATCGACATGCGCGCGGCACGGCTCAGCGGCCCGGTACTGTTCGAGGAGGCGGAACCGGATCCGGAACCGGAGCCGTCCGGGGAGAACGGCCGGAATCATCCCTCCGACCGATGAT
>NZ_JBNDHX010000010.1:0-59477 GCF_056755275.1 Leifsonia sp. HAY1-4F | reverse complement strand
TCCGTCGTCGGCAGCGTCAGATGTGTATAAGAGACAGGCGGGGGCGGGCTCGGCGGGAGCGGACTCCGCCGGTGCGTCGCTGGTCGCCTCGTCGGCGATCACCGGAGCGAGCGACAGCTTTCCGCGGTCGTCGATCTTGGTGATTTCGACCAGGACCTTCTGTCCGACGCCGAGCACATCCTCCACGTTCTCCACGCGCTTGCCACCGGCGAGCTTGCGGACCTCGGAGATGTGCAGCAGGCCGTCCTTGCCGGGCAGCAGCGAGACGAACGCACCGAACGCGGCGATCTTGACGACGGTTCCGAGGAACTGCTCGCCGACCTCCGGGTTGGTGGGGTTCGCGATCGCGTTCACCTGGGCGCGGGCCGCCTCGGCCGACGCGCCGTCGGTGGCGCCGATGTAGACGGTGCCGTCCTCCTCGATGGAGATGTCGGCGCCGGTCTCATCCTGGATGCCGTTGATCGTCTTGCCCTTCGGGCCGATCAGCTCACCGATCTTGTCGACCGGGATCTGGACCGAGATCACGCGGGGCGCGGTCGGGGCCATCTCGTCCGGACGGTCGATCGCGGCGTTGAGCACGCTCAGGATCGTGGTGCGCGCGTCTTTCGCCTGCTTCAGCGCGCCGGCGAGCACCGACGACGGGATGCCGTCGAGCTTCGTGTCGAGCTGGATCGCGGTGACGAACTCGCTGGTGCCGGCGACCTTGAAGTCCATGTCGCCGAGCGCGTCCTCGGCGCCCAGGATGTCGGTGAGCGCCGCGTAGCGGGTCTCACCGTCGACGACGTCGGACACCAGGCCCATGGCGATGCCGGCGACCGGGGCGCGCAGCGGCACACCGGCGTTCAGCAGCGACAGGGTGGAGGCGCAGACGGAGCCCATCGACGTGGAGCCGTTGGAGCTGAGCGCCTCGGACACCTGACGGATCGCGTACGGGAACTCCTCGCGGCTCGGCAGCACCGGCACGAGGGCGCGCTCGGCGAGGAAGCCGTGCCCGATCTCGCGACGCTTCGGCGACCCGACGCGGCCGGTCTCACCGGTCGAGTAGGGCGGGAAGTTGTAGTGGTGCAGGTAGCGCTTCTTGGTGATCGGCGACAGCGAGTCGATCTGCTGCTCCATCTTGAGCATGTTCAGCGTGGTGACGCCCAGGATCTGGGTCTCGCCGCGCTGGAAGATCGCCGAGCCGTGGACGCGCGGGATGACCTGCACCTCGGCGTCGAGCGGACGGATGTCCGTCAGCCCGCGGCCGTCGATGCGGATGCCCTCGCGCAGCACGCGGCCGCGCATGACGACCTTCGAGACCGACTTGTAGGCGGCCGAGAACTGCTGAAGGGCCTCGGGCTGGAGCGCTCCGGCCTCGACCTTCTCGGTGATGGCGACCTTGACGCGCTCCTTGAGGGCGTCGTCGGCGTTCTGGCGCTCGACCTTGTCGGCGATCTGGTAGACCGCGACGAGGTCGTCGTAGGCGAGGCCCGCGACGTTGTCATAGGTCTCCTTGCTGTACGGCAGGAAGACCGGGTAGTCCTGGATCTCCTTGGCCGACTGCTGGGCGATCACGTTCTGCGCGCCGACGAGCTCGCGGATGAACGGCTTGGCCGCCTCGAGGCCCTGGGCCACGATCTCCTCGTTGGGCTTGACCGCACCGCCCTGGATGAGGTTCCAGCTGTTCTCGGTGGCCTCGGCCTCGACCATCATGATCGCGACGTCGCCCTCGGAGCCGTCCTCGTTGATGAGAACGCGGCCGGCGACGACGAGGTCGAACACGGCCTCCTCGAGCTGGTCGGCCTTCGGGAACGCGATCCACTGGTCCTCGTGAGCACCGTTGCCGGGGATGAGCGCGAGGCGCACACCGGCGATCGGGCCGGAGAACGGCAGACCGGAGATCTGCGTGGAGGCGCTGGCCGCGTTGATCGCGAGCGCGTCGTAGAACTCGCCCGGCGCGATGCTGAGGACCGTGATGACGATCTGGACCTCGTTGCGGAGGCCGTCGACGAACGACGGGCGCAGTGGCCGGTCGATCAGACGGCAGACCAGGATCGCCTCGGTGGAGGGGCGGCCCTCACGGCGGAAGAACGAGCCGGGGATCTTCCCGGCGGCGTACGAGCGCTCCTCGACATCGACCGTGAGCGGGAAGAAGTCGAAGTTGTCCTTCGGGTGCTTGCTGGCGCTCGTCGCGCTCAGCAGCATCGTCTCCTCGTCGAGGTAGGCGGCGACTGCGCCCTGCGCCTGCTGGGCGAGGCGTCCGGTCTCGAACCGGACGGTGCGGGTGCCGAAGCGGCCGTTGTCGAGCACGGCTTCGGCGAATTTGATTTCAGGACCTTCCAAGAGGTCTGTCTCCTTTGTTTAACGTCGCGGTCCCATGTGGACGCGACTTCATCCAAGGAGCAGGAACAGGCAGATCGACACGTCGTGTGTACGCGGCATCCCATGCGGGTGCGTGGGGCTGAGCCCGTCTGGCCATCAGTAGAAATACACGGTTGCGGCACTGTCAGAGTGCGGCCGCATCCGGATACCACCACCGAGGACCAGCTCCTGCCAGCCTGCTCCGGGTTCCTTCTCGGTTTTGAGTTGGATGGTCGGCGCACGGCCGACCACGAGCATCCTATCAGCCGGTGGCCAGCCGGAGGAGTTCAGAGCGCTGCTCGCCGTGCACGGTGCCCTGCGGGACGGCGCGCGAGGACGGAGACGAGGGCGATGCCGACGAGAGTGCCGAGGGTGTTCGCCAGCAGGTCGCGCGGGTCGCTGAAGCGCGCCGGGAGGAACAGCTGCACGAACTCGATCGTCAAGGTCGCCGCGACGCCGACGGCGAGGGCCAGCCACCACCGCCACCGGCTCAACAGCACCGTGAAGAGCACGCCCATCGGCACGAACAGCAGCACGTTCGCGGAGAACTCCGCGACGCCGTAGTCCACCCACTGCAGGCCGGGCACCGCGGAAACCGCACGAAGGAGCGACCGCAGCAGCGGGTTGCCGGCCGGGTCGCCGGGCGCCGGGTCGAGCGTGATCCAGCCGACGGCGCCGAGGTAGACGACGATCAGGATGGGGAGCACGGCTCGGCGGCGCATCCTCCTATGCTGGCCCACATGACCACCGCGTTCCGCATCCCGATGACCGGGCGCTCCACCGACGAGCAGCACCGGGTGTCCAGCCCCTTGGAGCTGCTGTTCGATCTCACCTTCGTCGTCGCGATCGCCCAGGTGGCCGGCCAGCTGGCGCACGCGGGCGTGCAGGGCCACGTGCTGGACCGCCTTCCGCTGTACCTGATGGTGTTCTTCGCGATCTGGTGGGCGTGGATGAACTTCACCTGGTTCGCCTCGGCCTACGACACCGACGACGTCCTCTACCGCGTGATGACCCTCGTGCAGATGGCCGGCGTGCTCGTCCTCGCCGCCGGCGTCCCGGCCGCGTACAACGACGAGAACTTCACCGCGATCATCGTCGGCTACATCATCATGCGGCTGGCGCTGGTGGCTCAGTGGATCCGCGCGGGCGTCGAGCATCCCGAGGGGCGAACGACGGCGCTCCGGTATGCCGTGGGCGTCGCCTCCGTGCAGGTGGTGTGGATCGCGTGGGGCTTCCTCCCTGCGCAGCTCGCCGTGCCGACGTTCCTGGTCGCGGCACTCCTGGAACTCGCGATGCCGCTCTGGGCGGAGCGTCCGCGGATGACGAGCTGGCACCCGCACCACATCGCGGAGCGCTACGGGCTGTTCACGATCATCGTGCTCGGCGAGTCGGTGTCGGCCTCCGCCGCCGGTGTTCAGAACGCGCTGGCCCGGTCGGGCTTCTCCAGCGCGCTGGTGTGGATCGCCGTGGCGGGGCTCGTGCTGCTGTTCGCCCTGTGGTGGCTGTACTTCCTCGAGCCGGCCGCCGAAGGCCTCCGGTCAGGACGCGGCGCCCGGTCCTTCTACTGGGGCTACGGGCACTACTTCGTGTTCGCATCGCTGGCGGCACTCGGGGCGGGCCTGGAGGTGGCGGTCCAGGCGGGCGCCGCCCATTCGAGCGCCTCGAACACGATGGTGGAGTACGCGATGGCCGTGCCGGTGGCCGTCTTCCTCCTGATGCTCTACATCCTGCACGCTCCGCTGGTCCCGGAGGTCGTGATCCGTCCGGTGAAGACGGTGATCTCACTGGCGCTGGTGCTGCTCCTGCCGCTCGCCTCGCCGGTGATCGGCCTGGTCGGCGTGACGATCGGGATCGCCCTGGTCGCCGCCGCACTCGTCGCCGCGACGCTGCTGGATCAGGCGGCTGCCCGCCGGTAGCGGCCGGACACGCAGAACGGGCCGCCACCCGAAGGTGACGGCCCGTCCGTAAGAAGTTCGCGGAGTCGATCGAAGACTAGCGACGAAGGCCGAGACGCTCGATCAGCGAGCGGTAACGGCTGATGTCGATGTCCGCCAGGTAACCCAGCAGACGGCGACGCTGTCCGACCAGGAGGAGCAGGCCACGACGCGAGTGGTGGTCGTGCTTGTGCTCCTTGAGGTGCTCGGTGAGATCCTTGATCCGCTTCGTCAGGATCGCGACCTGGACCTCGGGGGATCCGGTGTCACCGGGGTGGGTAGCGTACTCTTCGATGATCGCCTTCTTGGTGTCTGCATCAAGCGCCATAGAGGGATCCCCTTTCAGTTCGTTGCGCGGTGCCCGGGGCCGTATGCCTGGGCTCTCTTGATCCGCGGCCGTTCGACGGCAACTTGTCGAGTCTACCAGAAGGGCCGGATGCGACCGGCCGCGCGACGACGGGCTCAGGCGGGCTCCGGCTCCGGTTCCAGAAGGGCGAAAGCGGCGCCCTGAGGATCGACGATCTCGACCCAGCGGCCCACTCCCGGCGCCGACATGGGCTCGGTGCGCAGCGTCCCTCCGAGCTCGGTCGCACGCGCGCCCGCGGCGTCGAGGTCCGGGACGTTGAAGTAGACGAGCCAGTGGGCCCGCTCCCCCGAATCGGAGCGGTATGCGCCCGCGACGCTCGTCTCCCCCACATCTAAGAGGCCGTAGGGCTCCGTGCCGACGCGCATCTCGCTGATGCCGACGCCCAGCACGGACTCGTAGAACGGGAAGGTGGATGCCGGATCCGCTGCGACGAGCTCCAGCCAGTCGACGGCGCCCGGCTCGTCGCGCAGCCACGGGTCGGCGCGCCGCTGCCAGAGGCCGAACACCCCGCCGGCCGGATCGGCGACGATCGCCAGCCGGACGCCGGGCGACACCTCACCCGGTTCCATCAGGATCGAGCCATCGGCCGCCCGTGCGGCATCCACCGCGACGTCCAGGTCGTCCACCGAGAAATAGACCGTCCAGGTCGCATGGACGTTCCCGGGAGGCAGCGGTCCGATCGCTGCGACGGGCGTACCGCTGAGGGAGGCCATTCCGTATCCGCCGGTGTCCGGGGAAGCGGGGGCCACCTCCCAGCCGAACAGGTCGCGGTAGAACGTGGAGGCGGCGGGCTGGTCACCGGTCTGGAGATCCGCCCAGATGGGAGTGCCCTGCGGGAAGTCGTCTTCGATCGGCATGCGCACACGCTACTCGCGCACGCTGCACGGGTCGAGAGGGGCAGCGGGATGGGCAGCCGACGCGGTACTGCCGGGTCCGGGTCAGATGCCGCGGAGCAGCTCGTCCATGGCCGCCAGCACGACCTCGGCCGGCGACCCGTCGCTGTGGCGCGCCCACCAGAGCAGCGCGGAGAAGTGGGCCGAGCCGAGGGCGTCCGCCAGCACCTGTACGCGCAGGCCTGACGGGTCGGCCTCGAGCCGGCGCGCCAGGAAATCGACCAGGATGTGACGATTCGCCGCGATGGCAGTGAAGCCGAAAGCGATCAGAGCGGGATGCGTTCCCATCAGGGTCATCCGCCGCCGCGTCGCCTCCTCCGCCTCCGGCGTCATGGCCAGCGACTCGCTGATGGCGCGTTCCAGCACGTCGCGGGTCGTCTCGTCGTCGCCGGCCGCATCGAGGACGGCGTGCATCCGGCCGACGACGGGTTCGATGCCGCCCCAGACCAGCGCAGGCTTGCTCGGGAAGTAGCGGAACAGCGTCCTCCGGCCGATGCCGGCCAGGCGCGCGATGTCGTCCATCGTGGTCTGCTCGTAGCCGTGCTCGTCGAAGTGCCGGAGGGCCAGCAGCGCCACGCGCTCGGGGTCGACGTCGGCGGGGCGGCCGCGGCGGCGAGCCCGCGCAGGCGCGGCCTCGGGCGCGGCAGTCTCGGGTGCGGATGCCGCCGCGCGCGAGTCGGGCGAGGTCATCCTCCGATCATGGCACCGGATGGCCGGCCTGCGACGCGCGCTCCCGGTCCACGGCCTGCGCGAGGATCCGGAGCGCATCCGGGAGCTGATCGGCCGCGATCCCGCCGAAGCCCAGCAGGAGCCCGTCGGGCCCAGCGCCCAGCCGGAAGCGCGAGATGGGCTGGACCGCCACGCCGGCACCGGCCGCGCGCTCCTCGACCCTGGCCCCGTCGAATCCCCCGCTCCCCTCGCGGGCGAGCAGGGCGAGGTGCAGACCGGCCGCGGAGGGCACGAGCGCGAGCCCGGGCAGCATCCGTTCGGCCACCTCCACCAGCACCGTGTGACGCTCCTCGTAGTCGCGGGTCGCGCCGCGCACGTGCCGGGCGAAGCCGCCCGAATCGAGGAAGCGCGCCATCGCCCGCTGGGTCACGACGTCGTTGTGCCAGTCGGTCAGCCGCTTCGCATGCCGGAGTGCGGGCAGCAGCCCCGGCGGGGCGATGAGGAAACCGAGGCGGAGGCCCGGGAGCATCGTCTTGGAGAAGGTGCCGACGTAGACGACGCGGCCCTCCCCATCCAATCGCTGCAGCGGGTCGAGGGGGCGGGCGCCGAAGCGGTACTCGCTGTCGTAGTCGTCCTCGATCACCACCGCGTCGTTGCGGGCGGCCCATTCGAGCAGCGCGACCCTCCGCTCGAGGGGAAGGATGCCGCCGAGCGGGAACTGGTGCGACGGTGTCACGTAGACCAGCCGGGCCGGCGGCAGCAGGTCGACACGGAGGCCGTACTCGTCCACGGGGACCGGCACGACGCGCGCGCCCGACATCTCGAAGAGCTGCCGGACGGGCGGGTAGCCGGGGTCCTCGACGGCGACGGTGTCGCCCGGCCGGAGCAGCACCCGGGCGAGCAGGTCGAAGGCTTGCTGGGCGCCGCTCGTGACGATGACGTCGCCGGGGTCCGCCTCCACCGACCGCGCGAGCCCGAGGTGCCGGGCGATCCCCTCCCGCAACCGCTCGACGCCGGACGGATCGCCGTAGAGCCCGGAGCGGCGGAAGCCGCCGCGCAGTTCCGCGGTGACATAGCGACGCCAGGTCTCCAGCGGGAAGAGCGCCGGATCGGGCGAGCCGACGCTGAAGTCGTAGGCGATCGGCCGGGGCTCGGCCCACAGCGGATCGTCGAGATCGCGCCAGGCGGGAGCAGGCCGCACCGCTGCGGCCGGCCGGCGGGAGCGGACGAGTGGATGCGGCGCTCCGGCATAGGCGACGAACGTGCCGGCTCCGACGCGCCCGGTCAGGTACCCCTCCGCCGTGAGCCGCTCGTACGCGGTCGAGACGGTCGAGCGCGAGACCTGCAGCTGTGCGGCGAGCTCACGCGTGGCGGGCAGCCGCTCGCCGGGGCGCAGGCGTCCGTCGAGGACACCATCCCGGAGCTGGCGGTAGATGCGGTCGGCGCGATCCCCTCGGCCGCCGATCGCGACATGCAATTCCACGATTCCTCCGAATGGTCTGATCAGAACCGACGGAATTGGATCTTACACGCAGCCAATCGCGCCCGTAGCGTGACGGGCATGACAGAACGCATCCAGCTCAGCTCCCTCGTCCCCGAGGGGTACCGGAAGATCATCAACCTCGACGGCTACGTCGGCCGCGCGGTCGAAGAGCCCCTCGGCAACCTCGTCCGGCTGCGCGCCTCGCAGATCAACGGCTGCACCTACTGCGTCGACATGCACTCGGTCGACCTGCAGAGCGACGGCCTCCCGCTCCGCAAGGTGTTCGCGGTCAGCGCCTGGCGGGAGTCGCCGTGGTTCACGGACCGCGAGCGGACCGCCCTCGAGCTCACCGAGGCCGTCACGCTGATCCACCAGGCCGGCGTCCCGGACGAGCTCTACGAGCGAGCGCTCGCGGAGTTCGGCGACGAGGGGCTCGCCAACCTGCTGCTCGCGATCGCCACGATCAACGTCTGGAACCGGGTCGCCATCCCGACCCACATGCAGCCCCCGAGCCTCTGACCCTGCCCCCGACGACGAAGCGCTCCCCGGCAGATGCCGAGGAGCGCTTCCGGGGCGTACGCCGATTCAGCTGACGCCGAGCAGGTCGATCACGAAGATGAGAGTCTTGCCGGACAGCGGGTGACCGCCGCCGGCCGGTCCGTAGGCGAGCGCCGGCGGGACGGTGAGCTTGCGGCGTCCACCGACCTTCATGCCCGGGATGCCCTCCTGCCAGCCCTTGATGAGGTTGTTCAGCGGGAAGTCGATCGACTGACCGCGACTCCAGGAGGAGTCGAATTCCTCGCCGGACTCGTACTCGACGCCGAGGTAGTGGACGTCGACCTTGGAGCCGGGCGCGGCCTCAGGTCCTGTGCCCTCGACGATGTCGACGATCTCGAGCGTCTCGGGAGCCGGGCCCTCGGGGGCGTCGACTTCGGGCTTCTGGTTGGTGTTCTCTGCCATAGGTCCCATCCAACCGGTGCGGAGGGGCGGCGTCAAAGTGCGTTCGCTGACCGCGCATCCACGAAGGGGGTTGCGCTCGAGGGGTGCCTGGAGGCATCCTTGACGCATAACTCGATCCCCCGGGAGCGCTGCAGGCATCGCCGCACCACCGGGGGTCGAGTCTGTTAAGGGCCGCCGAAGACCTTGCCGGGGTTGAGGATGCCGAGCGGGTCGAACACGGATTTCAGCTTCACCTGGAGCTCGTAGGAGTCAGGACCAAGCTCCTCTGCGAGCCAGCGGCGCTTCAGCATCCCCACGCCGTGCTCGCCGGTCAGGGTCCCGCCCAGCTCGATGGCGGCGCGGAACAGGTCGCCCGCCGCATCCCACACCGCGTCCGGCACAGTGTCGCCGGTGTAGACGAAGTTGGGGTGCAGGTTGCCGTCTCCCGCGTGCGCCACCGTCGGGATGAGGATGCCGTAGCGCTCCGAGATGCGCTCGATCGCCGCGAACATCTCCGGCATCCGTGATCGCGGCACCGCGACATCCTCGATCAGCACTTCGCCGCCGGATTCCAGGGCCGGGTGGAAGGCGCGCCGCAGGGCGAGCAGCCGCTCGCCCTCCTCGGCATCGGCCGCGACCCGGACCGTGCCTCCGGCCTCGCGGAGGAGCTCGGCGGCAGCACGCGCATCCGCGTCCGCCGTCGGGCCGTCGAACTGCACGAGCAGGTAGGACGCTCCCCCGCTCGCGCCGAATGCCTGCTCGATCGTCTCGCGCCCGAGGTAGGCCGAGATCCGCTCGAGCGCGGGCGCATCGAGCAGTTCCATGACCGCCGGGCAGAGGCGGGCCGCGGTGATGCGTGCCGCGGCCTGCGCCGCCGCGCCGACGTCGGGGACGATCGCCCCGAGGGTCACCGGCTCGCCCGACGGGATCGGCTGCAGCCGCACGGTCGCACCGACGATGACGCCGAGCGTCCCCTCCGACCCGACGAACAGGGCGGTCAGGTCGTAGCCCGTGACGCCCTTGACGGTGCGATGGCCCGTGCGCAGCAGGCGTCCATCCGCGAGGACGACGTCCAGAGCGAGCACAGCCTCCCGGGTGACTCCGTACTTGGCGCACAGCAGTCCGCCGGCATTGGTGGCGATGTTGCCGCCGACGGTCGAGATGGCCCTGCTCGCCGGGTCGGGCGCGAAGAACAGGCCGGACGGCTCGAGTGCCGCATTCAGGTCGCTGTTGATGACACCCGGCTCGACGACGGCGAGCTGGTCCTCGGCCGAGATCTCGAGGATGCGGTTCATCGCCGACACGTCGAGGACGATGGAGCCGTCCGTCCCGTTGGCTCCCCCGGCGAGGCCCGTGCCCGCGCCGCGCGGCACGACCGGGACGCGGAACTCGCTGGCCGCGCGCAGGGTGGCCTGCACGTGCTCGACGGAGCGTGCGGTCACGATCGCGCGCGGCGTGCCCGCCGCGACCCAGCCGGAGCGGTCGGTGCGTGCCGCATCCAGGAGGGCGGGGTCGGTCGTCAGCACGCCGGCTGCGGCGGCGTCCTCGCCGAGCGCGGTCGCGAGCCAGTCGAGAACATCCATGCGTCCAGGCTAGCGAGGCCGATCGCCGGCCCGGGGCTGCGCCTCCGGCGCCGCACACCCGGCGCTGATGTCCGATTTCCGCTATCGGATGTCGGTGGCTGGTGTCACGCTGGGGAGATGAGCACGGTGCAGCACCCCTCGACGGCCACCCCGACGGCGACAGCGCCTGCCACTGTCGCGACCGACGGCCGGCTCGCCGACCCCGTCTTCGCGGAGCGCTACCGCGCCATGAGCGCCCGGGACGCGCGGTTCGACGGGCAGTTCATCACCGGCGTCCATTCGACGGGGATCTACTGCCGCCCCAGTTGTCCGGCCGTGACGCCGAAGCCGGGGAACGTGACCTTCTACCTCACAGCGGCCGCCGCGCACGAAGCCGGGTTGCGCGCCTGCAAGCGCTGCCTCCCGGATGCGGTGCCGGGCTCCCCCGAGTGGAACGTCCGCGACGACCTGGCCGCCCGCGCGATGCGCCTCATCGCCGACGGAACGGTGGAGCGGGATGGCGTCCCCGGGCTCGCACAGCGGCTCGGCTACACGACCCGCCACCTCACGCGCGTCCTGACCGCCGAGCTCGGCGCCGGGCCGCTCGCCCTGGCCCGCGCGCACCGCGCCCAGACGGCACGGCTGCTGCTCACCGGCACCGACCTGGCCGTGACCGACGTGGCCTTCGCGGCCGGCTTCAGCAGCGTCCGCCAGTTCAACGAGACGATGGCCGAGGTGTACCGGATGCCGCCGAGCGCGATCCGGGCGGCGGCGCGGAGGTCCCCCTCGGCGACCCATCGGGAGGCGGGCGCCGTGACCCTCAGCCTCCGGCTGCCGGCTCGTGCGCCGTTCGACGGCGCGTCCGTCATCGGCTTCCTGGCGGCGCGGTCCATCCCCGGCGTCGAGGCGCCCGGTGCAGCCGGTGCCGACTATGCCCGCGCGCTCCGGCTCCCGCACGGCCCGGCCGTGGTGCGGCTCACGCTCACCGGCACGACGGATGCCCCGGCGGTGCAGTGCGACGCCGCCCTCGCCGACGTATCGGACCTCGCCCCGCTGGTCGCACGCGTGCGGCGGCTGCTGGATCTGGATGCGGACGCCCAGGCGATCGACGCCGTCCTCGCCTCCGATCCCGCACTCGCGCCGAGTGTCGCCGCGTCGCCGGGCCTGCGGGTTCCCGGTGCGGTGGACGCCGAGGAGATCGTGTTCCGTGCCCTCATCGGCCAGCAGGTCTCCGTCGCCGCGGCGCGCACCGCCCTGACGCGGCTGACCGAAGCGCTCGGCGAGCCGGTCGAGCTGCGGATTCCGGGCGAGTCTGCGCCGGCGAGCGGCGGATTCACGCGACTCTTCCCCACCGCTGCCGCGATCGCCGAGCGCGGGCGCGAGGTGCTGCGCGGGCCGGGGCGCCGGATCGACGCGGTCGTCGGGGTCGCGGAGGCGCTGGCCGAGGGTCGCCTGACGATCGATATCGGCGAATCGCGGGACGACCTCGAGCAGCGGCTGCTCGCACTGCCGGGGATCGGGCCGTGGACGGCCGGGTACATCGCGCTGCGGGTCCTCGGCAGCCCGGACGTGCTCCTCACCGGTGACCTGGCCCTCCGGCAGGGCGCCGCGCGGTTGGGGCTGCCGTCCGAGCCGCGGGCACTGTTGGCCCACGCGAACGCCTGGGCGCCGTGGCGGAGCTACGCCGGAATGCATCTCTGGAACCGCGCGGTGGAGCTAGGGGCGCCGCGGAGCGGTGCGCGACCCCAGCGCCGAGGGAGCCTGCGACCGAGGTAACGTATTCCCGGCCTGACGCAGCGTAAAGTCTCACCGTGCCCTCCATCTCGGTCGTCATCCCCGCGCTCGACGACGCGGAGATGCTCGCACACTGCCTGACCGACCTGACCGCGCAACTGCGGCCGGCGGACGAGATCATCGTCGTGGACAACGGCAGCACCGACGACACGGCGGCCGTCGCCCGGGCGGGCGGCGCCCGGGTGATCGAGCAGCCGCTGCGCGGGATCTGGCCGGCCGCATCCACCGGGTACGACGCCGCCACCGGCGACATCATCGCCCGGCTGGACGCCGACTCCCGGCCCCCGGCCGACTGGCTGCTGCACATCGAGGCCGAACTCGTCGACGCGCCGGAGGTCGGCGTCCTCACCGGGCGCGGGGTGTTCTACGACGGGAGCACGGTGGTCGCGGGCCTCGGTCAGGTGCTCTACATCGGCGGCTACTTCTGGGCGATCGGGCTCTGGCTCGGGAATCCGCCGGTGTTCGGCTCCAACTTCGCCATGCGCCGCGAGGTGTGGCA
This sequence comes from Leifsonia sp. HAY1-4F, assembly GCF_056755275.1. Taxonomy (NCBI): domain Bacteria; kingdom Bacillati; phylum Actinomycetota; class Actinomycetes; order Micrococcales; family Microbacteriaceae; genus Leifsonia; species Leifsonia sp. HAY1-4F. The sequence continues at coordinate 46,997 of NZ_JBNDHX010000010.1, read as the reverse complement.
GGACGTCCGCGACCGGGTGCACCGGGACCGCGGCGACATCCACGACGATCTGGACCTCTCCCTCCACCTCGACCTGGAGACCACGGTGCGCTACGACGAACGGCTCACGGTCGGCATCTCGGCGCGCCCGTTCGCCACCTGGCGGGGCTTCGGCCGCCGCCTGCGCTGGGCGTACACGACGCTGAGCATGCATTTCCCCGAGCAGTCGCCGTGGCGGCGGAGGGTGGAGCGGCGCCGCGCGCGGGAACACGGTCCCGACGCTCCGGGCGCCGTAGCGTGAGCGGCGGAGGTGCCTCGGCCCGATAGCCTGGACCGGTGAGATTCTCGCACCTCAGCAACGCCGCAGATTCCCGGCCCCGCCTGGCCGCCGTCATCGGAGACGGGGCCCTCTTCCTCGACGAGCTGATGGGCGACGCGCCCCGAGACCTGCAGGAGCTGATCGATCGGGGTGACGAGGGGCTCGCCGAGGTCCGGGGCGTCGTCACCGAGGCGGAAGCCTCGGCGCACGACCTGCCTCCTGTGCACGAGCTGCGTCACGCCTCCGCTGTGCTGCGACCGCCGCACGTCATCGCCATCGGAGCCAACTACGCCGCCCACGCGTCCGAGCTGAAACTGCGCAGCGAGAAAGCGGCGACCGTCTTCAACCTGTGGCCGAACTCGCTCGCCGGCCACGGGGGCACCACCAGCTGGCCCGCCGACCTCTCCACGCAGGTCGACTACGAGGCGGAGCTCGGCGTCATCATCGGCAGGCCCGCCCGCAACGTCCCCGTCCGCGATGCGCTCGACTACGTCTGGGGCTACACGGTCGTCAACGACATCACGGCGCGCGACCTGCAGTTCTCCGAGGCGCAGTGGTCGCGCTGCAAATCGTTCGACGGCTTCACCCCCACCGGCCCGGTCGTCGTCACCGCCGACGAGATCGCCGACCCCCAGGATCTGTGGCTGACGACGAACGTCGACGGCGCGATCCTCCAGGATGCGTCCACCGCCGACATGGTGCGCTCGGTCGCCGAGCTGATCGAGTTCCTCTCGCGCTCCGCGACTATTCCGCCGGGCACCCTCATCTCGACGGGCAGCCCGGGCGGAGCCGGCTACTCGCGCACCCCGCCCGTGTTCCTGCGCGACCGGTCCACCGTCACCGTGTCCATCGGCGGGATCGGCTACCTCACCACGTATTGCCGGGTCACCTGACGCTGCCCTGCAGCACCGCACCGTGGTGGGTTAGCTTATTGCTGTGTCCATCGGAGAGACGCGTCCGGTAACGGGGGGCGACGACGAGGCTGAGCGCCTCGACGCCGCCCTGCCCGACGTCGACTGGTCCATCGCACCCGTCGGGACGGCGTTCTCGCGATTCCGGGCACCGAGCGGCGAGCTGGCCGTCGCCTCGCTCGGCGACCCGGCCGATCCACGGGTGGTCCTCATCCCGGGAGTGACCGGGTCCAAGGAGGACTTCTACCTGCTGGCGCCGATCCTCGTCGCGGCCGGATACTACGTGCAGAGCTTCGATCTGGCCGGGCAGTACGAGTCGGCGGACGCCGGTCCGGTCTCCGGGGGGCACTACACGTACGGACTCCTCGTCGCCGACATCGTCGCGTTCCTGAAGAAGGGCGGCCCGGCGCACGTCCTCGGCTATTCGTTCGCGGGCATCCTGTCCGAGCTCGCGCTCGTGGAGCATCCCGGGCTCTTCCGCTCCTTGACGCTGCTCACGGCGCCACCGGAACCCGGGCAGTCGTTCCGCGGGGTGCGCATCATCGGCTGGCTGAGTTGGTTCGTCACCGCGCGCGGCGGTGCCACCTTGATGATCTGGGGCATCACGACGAACAAGAACAAGGTGTCCGACAGCCGCCTCGCCTTCGTGCGCTCCCGCTTCGCCCTGACCCGCCGGTCCAGCGTCGACGACATCGTCGGGCTGATGAAGCACGTGCCGGATGTGCGCGAGCGCGTCGCCGCGTCCGGCATCCCGGTGCTCGTAGTGACCGGGGATCACGACCTCTGGCCGACGCACCTCCACGCCGCGAACGCACAGGCCCTGAATGCGCGACTCGCTGTCTACCGGACCGGCCACAGCCCGTGCGAGACGGCGCCGCACCAGCTCGGGCGGGACATGATCGCCCTGTTCCGCGAGGCCGAAGCGAGGGACGGCGACGCACCGCGTCGGTGACACCCGTTTGGGGGATGGCGGGGCTGTCCACTCAGGGCGCAATATAGCCCAGCAGCGAGGGAGGTTGAGGATGAGTCGATGTCTGAAGACGACTTCATTCACCCGCCGCACGCACCGCGCTTGCAAGAACACGTAGGAATGATCCGATGGCAGCGTGTCGGGGACGGCGAATGGTCGATGGAGACCGCGCGAGGCCAGTTCGTGGGAGGCGATAGCCGCGTGTGGCGCGTGCGGCTCTACTCGGGCATCGAGCTCGAGTACGACTTGGAGGAGTGGGCGCCCTTCCAGTGAGGGCGTGCCTGAGCGCGAGGGAACCGGGCTGCAGGAGGCGCAGAGTACGCTCTCCTGCCGCTCCGGGAAAGGGCTCGCGGCGCCGAAGTGCTTTCCCCTAGAGTTCAGTGCACGTCGGCTTCCGCCCGAAAGACACGCGAGGCGGGATCACCGTCGACGGGCGTCGACGCTCGGAGCAGCGAGAGTCACGGCGTCGGCGCCCTGATCGCCATGCCGGGCACGACGACTGCTACCAGGGTGCCAGTAGACAACTTGCTCTGCCTAGAGAGCGATCCCAAATATATGTATTTTCGAAAGTTTACTCGCGCTCGGCGCGCGCCTGCGCAATGGCCTCCGCCTCGACGACCGGGATCGCGGTCGTGATGACCTCGAGGCCGCTGAGCCGGGCGGGCGACAGCAGGCGGGTGACCTCGTCGCGGCTCATCAGTTTGGCCTCGACCACCAGGTCGGCGACGTTACGGCCGGTCAGCAGGGCGGACTTCGCGAGCGCGGCCGCCGCTGCGTAGCCGATGTGCGGTGTCAGGGCCGTGATGACGCCGACCGAGGAGCCGACCATGGCGCCCAGGCGCTCCTCGTTGGCGCTGATGCCCTCGACGCAGTTCACCCGCAGCGTGTGGAACGCCTGCGTCATCCACGTGACGCTCTGCATCAGGGAGTGGGCGATCACCGGCTCGAAGGCGTTGAGCTGGAGCTGGCCGCCCTCCGCCGCCATGGTGACCGTGACATCGGCCCCGGCGACGGAGAACGCGACCTGGTTGACGACCTCCGGGATGACCGGGTTGACCTTGCCGGGCATGATGCTGGAGCCCGCCTGGCGTGGCGGGAGGTTGATCTCGCCGAGTCCGGCCTGCGGGCCGGAGGAGAGCAGGCGGAGGTCGTTGCAGATCTTCGAGAGCTTGATGGCGCTCCGCTTCAGGGAGCCGGAGAAGGACATGAACGCGCCGGCGTCGCTGGTCGACTCGATCAGGTCGGGAGCCGTCTCCAGATTGAGGCCGGTGATGGCGTTGAGGTGGCGCACGGCCGAGGCCGCATAGCCCGGGTCCGCCGTGATCCCGGTGCCGATGGCGGTCGCGCCGAGGTTGACCTCGGCGAGCAGCCACTTGGTCTCGGTGAGCCGGGCGTGATCCTCGGTCAGGGTCGTCGCGAAGCCGTGGAACTCCTGCCCGAGGGTCATCGGCACCGCGTCCTGCAGCTGCGTCCGCCCGACCTTGAGGATGTTGCGGAACTCCTCGGCCTTGCGCGCGAACGAGTCACGGAGGAGTGCGAGCTCGTCGAGGAGGTGAGCGAGGGAGAACGTGAGGCCGATCTTGATGGCCGTCGGGTAGGTGTCGTTCGTGCTCTGGCTGCGGTTGACGTCGTCGATCGGGTGCATGTGGGCATAGTCGCCCTTCTCGCGTCCGTCGAGCTCGAGCGCGAGGTTGGCGATCACCTCGTTGGCGTTCATGTTCGTCGAGGTGCCGGCGCCTCCCTGCATCACGCCCACGACGAACTGGTCGTGGTAGCCGCCGTCGATGATGAGCTGGCAGGCCCGGTCGATGAGTTCGGCCTTGTGCTGCTCCAGCACGCCGATCTCCAGGTTGGCGCGGGCGGCCGCCTGCTTGACGCTCGCGAGCGCGACGATGAGGTCCGGGTAGACGGAGATGGGCCGCTTGGCGATCGGGAAGTTCTCCAGCGCCCGCGAGGTGTGGACGCCCCAGTAAGCGTCCGCGGGGATCTCACGACTGCCGAGGGAGTCGGTCTCCGTGCGGGTGGGTCGCCCGTCGGGACTCGCGGTGGGGACGTCGGACACGTTCTCCGACGCGTCGATGACGGTCTGGTCGGTGCTTTGGGCGATCACGGGGATGGGGGATGTCTTCGAGTCGTTCACTGTCGCTATCGGGTTCACGGTTGGCTCCGTTGCCTCTCGTCGTGCGTTGGCGTGCATATCTGACCGGTTGTTCGTGGCCTCCGGCAGAGACGAGCCTACTCCTGACCCGTCGGCGCCCCTTGGACGCTCTGTACGACGATCGGGCTGTCCACTGGACGCCGTGTCCATCAGCCGAGCTTCCGGAGCAGACCGCGCGCGAAGCGGTCCTTCGCCTCGGTGTACGGCGGGTAGACCAACTGCATCGTGTCGGGGCCGAGCGGCTTGCTGAGCACGGCCTTCTCGTGGCTGAACGTCCGCACGGAGCGCTCGCCATGATAGGCGCCCGAGCCGCTCTCCCCCACCCCGCCGAAGGGAAGGCCGGCCACGGCGAGGTGCGCAGCGGGGATGCCGAAGCCCACCGCTCCCGAGCTCGTTTCGGTGAGGATGCGGCGGCGCGCCTTCGCGCTGGCGGTGAAGACGTACAGGGCGAGCGGCCTGTCGCCGGCGCGGATGACGCGGATGGCATCGTCCAGCCCGTCGACCGGGAGGATCGGGAGGATCGGGCCGAAGATCTCCTCCGCCATCGCGGGCGCATCGGCGGCGACGTCGACGAGGACGGTCGGCGCCAGGTACCGGGTCGCGGCATCGTGGTCGCCGCCGACGGCCGCTGTGCCCGAGCCCAGCATCCCGGTCAGCCGTTCGAACTGACGATCGTTGACGATGCGACCGTAGTCCGGGCTCTGCGCGGGGTCGTCGCCGTAGAGCGCGTGCACTGCGTCGCGCAGGGCGTCGGCGAGCCGCGGAACGACCGCACGGTCAGCGAGGACGTAGTCCGGGGCGACGCAGGTCTGGCCGGCGTTCATGAACTTGCCCCAGGCGATGCGGCGTGCCGCAGCTGCCAGGTCGATGGTGTCGTCGACGTAGACCGGCGACTTGCCTCCGAGCTCCAGGGTGACCGGGGTGAGGTGCTCGACGGCGGCCGCCGCCACGATGCGTCCGACGCGGCCGTTGCCCGTGTAGAAGATGTGGTCGAAGCGCTGGCTCAGGAGCTCGGTGGTGCCCTCCACTCCGCCCTCGACGACCGCGACGGCCCGCGTATCCAGATACTGCGGGATGAGGCGGGCCATCGTCGCGGACGTCGCCGGCGCCAGCTCGCTCGGCTTCAGCACGACGGCGTCGCCGGCGGCGAGTGCCCCGACGAGCGGCGCGAGCAGCAGCTGCACGGGGTAGTTCCACGGCGCGATGACGAGGACGACGCCGACCGGCTCCAGGATGGTGGAGGCGCGGGCCGGGAGCAGGGCGCCGGGCACCGGGACCCGTCGGGGACGCAGCCAGCGGCGGAGGTGCTTCAGCGTGTGGTCGATCTCGCCCACGACGAAGCCGAGCTCGGCGATCTGCGACTCGGTGGGGTTCTTGGCGAGGTCGGCGAGCAGGGCGTCCTCGAAGTCGGCGGAGCGCTCGGTGAGCATCCGCCGCAGTGCCTTCAGCTGACCCAGCCGCCACGCGAGCGGCTTGGTGATCCCCCGCTCGAAGCCGGACCGGAGTTCCTCGACCGTGCGCGCATGCGTCATGCGCCCATCATACGAATGGGGCCGCGCCGGTCCGCTACGGCCGGCGCTCGGCTCAGCGCGCGGAGGCTCTGCGGCTGGGGCGGTAGGCGAGGTCGAAGATGGCGTGACCGAGACGTTCGCCCCTGCGCTCGAACTTGGTCACCGGGCGGTCCTCGGGGCGCGGGACGAAACGGGCTTCGCCGGCGAGGTTGGTGAGACCCGGCTCCGCGTCGAGCACCTCGATCATGTGCTCCGCGTACGGCTCCCAGTCGGTGGCGAGCCGCAGGACGCCCTCCGGCGCGAGCGCGCGCACGAGAAGCCGGGCGAACTCAGGCTGGACGATGCGCCGCCGGTGGTGCCGTGCCTTCGGCCACGGGTCCGGGAAGAAGATGAGGATCTCGTCGATGGACCCTGGGGCGAGCCCGTGCTCGAACACCTCCACGGCGTCGTGCCGGACGATGCGGATGTTGCGCACATCCCGATCCCGCATCGCGCCCAGCACGCGGCCGACACCGGCGCCGTGCACCTCGATTCCGAGGACGTCGCGATCGGGATGCCGTTCGGCGAGCGTCAGCAGGTTCTCGCCGTTGCCGAAGCCGATCTCCACGATCCGCGGCGCGCGGCGGCCGAAGACCGCATCCAGGTCGAGCGGCGAGCCGTCGAAGTCCAGGCCGAAGGTCGGCCACAGGTCGTCGATCGCACGGCGCTGCGCCTCGGTCTTACGGCCGCGGACGACGAAGCTGCGCGGCCGGACGGCGGGGGTCGGTTCCATCCCCCCATTGTCGCAGCGCTCCGGACCGGTGCTGCTACATGTGCCCGAGCAGGCCCTCGATCGGCCCACGGGCGAAGTACACCAGGAATCCGATCGCCACCACCCAGAGCAGCGGGCTGATCTGGCGGCCCTTTCCGGCGAGCGAGCGGATGACCACCCAGCTGATGAAGCCTGCGCCGATGCCATTGGCGATGGAGTAGGTGAGCGGCATCACGATGATCGTCAGGAACACGGGCAGCACGACCGAGAACTCGCTCAGATCGATGTGACGGATCTGGACGACCATCAGGGCTCCGACGATCACCAGGGCCGCGGCAGCCACCTCCAGCGGCACGACCTGGGTGAGCGGCGTGAAGAACATGGCGAGCAGGAACAGCGCGCCGGTGACCACGCTGGCGAAGCCGGTCTTGGCTCCCTCACCGATCCCCGACGCCGACTCGATGAACACCGTGTTGGAGGACGAGGAGGTGCCACCGCCGACGATCGCGCCGACACCCTCCACGATCAGCGCGGACTGGAGGCGCGGGAAGGTGCCGTCCTCGTTCGCCAGGCCCGCACTGCGCGCCAGGCCGGTCATCGAGCCCATGGCGTCGAAGAAGTTGGTGAAGACGAGCGTGAAGATGAGCATGGTCGCGGCGAGGGCGCCGATGCGGCCGAACGCGCCGAACAGGTCCACGTGGCCCACGAGGCTCAGGTCGGGCAGGGAGACGAGCGAGGTGGGCAGCTGCGGGACGGTGAGATTCCATCCGGCGGGGTTCTTGCCCATCGACGGGCCGACGTGCCAGATCGCCTCGGCGATGATCGCGACCACCGTCGCCCCGACGATGCCGATGAGCAGCGCGCCCTTGACCTTGCGCGCCATCAGCACGCCCATGATCGCCAGGGCGATCAGGAAGGTGATCGTCGGCAGGGTGGCGATGGAACCGGCGTCACCCAGCTGCACGGGAGGCGACGAGAATCCGGTGGTGCGCACGAATCCGCTGTCGACCAGTCCGATGAACGCGATGAACAGACCGATGCCGACGGTGATCGCCGTCTTCAGCGGTGCCGGCACGGCGTTGAAGATCAGCTTGCGGAGGCCGGTGGCCGACAGCACCACGATGATGATCCCGTTGATGACGACCAGGCCCATCGCCTCCTGCCAGCTCAGGATCTTCACCACGTTGACGGCGAGGAACGAGTTGATCCCCAGTCCCGCAGCGAACGCGAACGGCAGTCGCGCGACCAGGCCGAACAACACGGTCATCACGCCGGCGCTCAGGGCCGTCACGGCGGCGACCTGCGAGGTGCCGAGCGCGTGGCCCAGCACATCCTTCGTCCCGCCCAGGATGAGCGGGTTGAGGATGACGATGTAGGCCATCGTGACGAAGGTGAGGACGCCGCCGCGCACCTCGGTGCCCCAGGTGGTGCCCCGTGCGGTGATCTCGAAGAAGCGGTCGAAACGCCCCGTGGTTTTCGTGGGCGCGCTGGTCGTAGCGGAAATGGTGACTCCCGTAGGATCGGTGGGCGGTGCCCGGCGAAGACTCAGGTCGGTCGAGTATGCGCGAGTTGCGCAGCACCAGCCTATTCCGACTCCCACCTGACGAAGGACACGCATGGCACTGCCCTGGACCCTGCACAACGACGGCACGAAAGTGGGAGCGCACGAGATCGTGCTCCCCGGCGAGCGGCTGACCTGGCCGCGCACGATCGGACTCGGCGCCCAGCATGTCGTGGCGATGTTCGGAGCCACCTTCCTCGTGCCGCTGCTGACCGGATTCCCGCCTGCGACCACCCTGCTGTTCTCGGGCGTCGGGACGCTGCTGTTCCTCGTGATCACCGGGAACCGGCTCCCGAGCTACCTGGGGTCGTCGTTCGCGTTCATCGTGCCGATCATCGCGGCGACGAAGGCGCACGGGATGCCGTCGGCTCTCTTCGGGATCGTGGTCACCGGCGTGCTCCTCGCCCTGGTCGGCCTCATCGTCGTGCTGACGGGGACGCGCTGGATCGACGCGCTGATGCCCCCGGTCGTGGCTGGAGCGATCGTCGCCCTGATCGGGTTCAACCTCGCACCGGCCGCCGGCGCGAACTTCGCCAAGGCGCCGGTGACCGCTCTCGTCACGCTGGCCGCGGTCATCCTCTGCACGGTGCTCTTCCGGGGAATGCTCGGGAGGCTGTCCATCTTCCTCGGCGTCGCCGTCGGCTACGTCTTCGCCGTCCTCGCCGGCCAGGTCGACTTCAGCAACGTCGCGAAGGCGGCATGGATCGGCTTCCCGCAGTTCACGCTGCCCGCGAACCCGTTCACAGCTCCCGCATCGACCTGGGGCATCCTGCCCGCCTTCCTCCCCGTGGTGCTCGTGCTGATCGCGGAGAACGTCGGGCACATCCGCGGCGTCGCGCAGCTCACCGACCCGTCCGTCAACCGGGTGACCGGCCGGGCGCTCCTCGCCGACGGCGTCGCGACCACGATCGCCGGGTTCTTCGGCGGCTCCGGCACCACGACGTACGGCGAGAACATCGGTGTGATGGCCGCGACGCGCGTCTACTCGACAGCGGCGTACTGGGTCGCGGGCATCGTGGCCGTGCTGCTCGGCCTGTCGCCGAAGGTCGGAGCGGTGATCGCCACCATCCCTCCGGGCGTTCTCGGCGGCGTCACGACGGCGCTCTACGGCCTGATCGGCGTCATCGGCGTCAAGATCTGGCTGGACAACAAGGTCGACTTCTCGAAGCCGACGAACCAGTTCACCGCTGCGACGGCACTCATCATCGGCATCGGAGACTTCACGCTCAATCTCGGCCGGCTCACCTTCAACGGGATCGCGCTGGGCGCCATCGCCGCGATCGTCGTCTACCACGTGATGGCGGCCGTCTCCCGCGCCCGCGGGACCGACTGAGCCGACGACCCCGCCTACTGGTGGAAGAACGGGATGATCAGGTACAGCCCGTAGAGCACCGCGAGGCCGCACAGGGTGAAGCAGGCGCAGGCGGCTGCGAGAGCCAGCCGCTTCTGACCGGTGCTCAGCGGGTTCTTCCGCTGCGCCTTCTCCGCCTTGCGCTGCAGCTTCGCGGCCCTCTCGGGCGTCAGCACGGTGATCGCGTCGGTGAACTCGACCGGCTCGACGAACAGCGCCCGGCCGGCGACGGCGAGCAGCCGCGTCCCGAGCGCGTAGAGCGCCACGACCACGCACGCGCCGATGAGCGACGCGGCGAAGACGACGACGAAGGCGGCCCAGTCGATCATGCGGACTCCTTCTTCGGCCGCTGCCTCTTGAGCGGCTTCACCTTCTCGATCTTGACGACCTTGCCGGAAGCAGCGACGTCGCTCCTGCCCTGGACCGGCAGCGGTGCCACCGCGTTCGCGCTGCTGACGCGATTGCGGCTCGCCCGCCAGAAGATGTAGACCACGATGGCCAGGCCGATAACGAGGTCGATCGCCACGCCGACCGGTCCGAGGTTCGCGAGCAGCCCGGCGGCCGCGCCCACGATCGCGGCGGACGGCAGGGTGAGGAGCCAGCCGAGACCGATGCGGCCGGCGGTCCCCCAGCGCACCGACGAGCCACGGCGGCCGAGGCCCGAACCGATCACCGAGCCGGACGCCACCTGCGTGGTCGAGAGAGCGAAGCCCAGGTGGCTGGAGGCGAGGATCGTGGCGGCGGTGCTGGTCTCGGCGGCGAAGCCCTGTGCCGGCTTGACATCTGTGAGGCCGCGGCCGAGCGTGCGGATGATGCGCCAGCCACCGGAGTAGGTGCCGAGGGCGATCGCCATCGCGCAGGCGATCACGACCCAGATCTGCGGGCCCGAGCCGAGCGGCTGGATCCCGGCGGCGATGAGGGTGAGGGTGATGACGCCCATGGTCTTCTGCGCGTCGTTGGTGCCGTGCGAGAGCGCCACGAGCGACGACGAGAAGATCTGCCCGTACCGGAAGCCGCCGCGGCCGTCGGGGCGGCCGTCGTAGCGCCGGGTGATCCAGTACGCGAGCTTGGTCGCGCCCCAGGCGACCACTCCGGCCGTGAAGGGTGCGATGAGCGCCGGCAGGATGACCTTGTCGAGCACCACGATGAAATCGATGGCTTGGAGGCCGGCGCCGACGATGGCCGCTCCGATCAGCCCGCCGAAGAGGGCGTGGCTGGAGGACGACGGGAGTCCGTACAGCCAGGTCACCATGTTCCAGACGATGGCTCCGACGAGTCCGGCGAAGATCAGGACCGGCGTGATCTGCACACCACCGCTTCCCTCCCGGATGATTCCGCCCGAGATCGTCTTGGCGACCTCTGTCGACAGGAAGGCGCCGATCAGGTTGAGCACTGCGGCGAGCGCGACGGCCACCCGGGGTCGCATCGCCCCTGTCGCGATGGGGGTCGCCATCGCGTTGGCCGTGTCGTGGAAGCCGTTCGTGAAGTCGAAGAAGAGCGCCAGCGCGATGACCAGCACGACGATGAGGGTGAGGTCCACCGTTCCCTTTCCCGCGTTGACGCTGCCTCGTTGTCGGATGCTGTCCCTCGCGAGGGATTCATCGAAAATTCATGCACATGACCTGGCGCCGTTAGAACGCCGATCCGATGCTCGCACGACCTCCTGGCGAGGTCAAACCCGGGCTGCCGACGGATCAGAGCGGGCCGACGGAGACGACTCTCACTACGGCGACACTCTCACGTGCCGAGTCTTCGAGAAAGACATCGGCCGTTATCCCCCAATCGTGATCCCCCTCGGGGTCTGCGATGATCTGGCGCACCCGCCAGAGGCCTTCCTGCCCGTCCGGTTTCTCGTCGACGAGGAGCATGGCGGCGGACCGCGCGGACGCGTCGGTGAGGATCTCGTCGTGCTCGGCGTAGTACGCCTCGAGGGCCGCATCCCACTGCGCTTCGGTGAACGGGGGCGCCGCGGCGCCCGGCCCTTCGGCTCCGGTCAGTGCTGCCGCCTCTACCTCCAGCATCCCGAGGTCGGCGACGCGGTCGAGCGCGGCCAGCTGGATGCGGCGGAACAGCTCGTTGCGCACCAGCACGAAGAACGCACGGCGGTTGGTGGTGACGTTGCGGGGCGCCGGGGGGCTGAGCTCCGCCGTCTCTGCGGTGTGCCTGGCGAGATCCGGGTGGACCAGCTCCTCCCACTCGTCGAGCAGGCTGGAGTCGACCTGCCGGACCAGCTCGCCCAGCCACTCGATGATGTCGCGCAGTTCTTCGGTGCGGAGATCGAGCGGGACGGTCTGGTTGAGCGCCCGGTACGCGTCGGACAGGTAGCGCAGGACCACGCCCTCCGACCGCGCGAGCTTGTAGAACGCGATGAACTCGCCGAACGTCATGGCCCGCTCGTACAGGTCGCGCACGACCGATTTGGGGCTCAGCTCGAAGTCGGCGACCCAGGGCTGGCTGGACGCGTAGGTGGCGAACGCTTCGTGCAGCAGCACGTCGTGGGGTTTCGGATGCGTGACCTCCTCGAGCGCCTCCATCCGCTCCTCGTACTCCACGCCGTCCGCCTTCATCGCGGCGATGGCCTCGCCGCGCGCGTTGAACTGCTGCGACGAGAGCACCGGCCGGGGATCGTCGAGGGTCGCTTCGACGACCGAGACGATATCGAGGGCGAACACCGGCGACTCAGCGTCGAACAGCTCGAAGGCGGCGAGCGCGAACGGCGACAGCGGCTGGTTGAGGGCGAAGTTGGGCTGGAGGTCGACCGTCAGCCGGATCCACACCTCGCCGCCCTCGCGGACCGCCTCCACGACGCCGGCGGTGAGCAGCGACCGGTACAGCTCGATCGCGCGCCGGGCGAGCGCGAGTTGCCGCTTCCGGGGTTCGTGGTTGTCGAAGACGAGCTCGCGCACATGCCGGAAGACGTCGCCGCCGCGGCCGATCACGTTGATGAGCATCGCGCTGGTGATCTGCATCGACGAGGTGAGCGTCTCCGGCTCGGCCTCGACGAGCCGGCGGAAGGACGGCTCGCCCCAGGAGACGAAGCCTTCCGGAGCCTTCTTCCGCACGATCTTGCGACGCTTCTTGGGGTCGTCTCCGGCCTTCTCGATGGCCTTCAGATTCTCGGACTCGTGCTCGGGGGCCTGCGCAACGACCGTTCCGGCCGTGTCGTAGCCGGCGCGCCCGGCCCGGCCCGCGATCTGGTGGAACTCGCGGGCGTTGAGCTGCCGCATCCGTGTCCCGTCGAACTTCGTGAGGGCGGTGAGGAGCACGGTCCGGATGGGGACGTTGATGCCGACGCCCAAGGTGTCGGTCCCGCAGATGACCCGCAGCATCCCGCGCTGGGCCAGCTGCTCGACCAGACGCCGGTACTTGGGCAGCATCCCCGCGTGGTGCACGCCGATCCCCTGACGCAGCAGCCGGGAGAGCGTCTTGCCGAAACTCGTCGTGAACCGGAACTCGCCGATGGCGGCGGCGATCGCATCCCGCTGCTCCCGACTCGCGATCTTGGCGCTCGACAGCGACTGAGCCCGCTCCAGCGCCGCCAGCTGCGAGAAGTGCACGACGTAGACAGGCGCCTGACCGGTGCTCAGAAGGTCCTCGATGGTCTCGTGCACCGGGGTGACTTCGTAGTAGTAGTGCAGGGGAACGGGACGTTCGACGCCGGTCACGGTCGCGGTGGCGCGCCCGGTGCGGCGCTCCAGATCGGCGGCGAGCGCCGTGACGTCCCCCAGCGTGGCCGACATGAGCACGAACTGCGTGCGCGGCAGCGTGAGGAGGGGCACCTGCCAGGCCCAGCCGCGTTCCGGGTCGGAGTAGAAGTGGAACTCGTCCATGACGGCCTGCCCCACCGGCGTCTCGTCTCCGTGCCGCAGCGCGAGGTTGGCGAGGATCTCCGCGGTCGCGCACATGATCGGCGCGTCGGCGTTGACGGAGGAGTCGCCGGTCGTCATACCGACGTTCTCGGCACCGAAGATCTCGACCAGCGCGAAGAACTTCTCCGACACCAGGGCCTTGATCGGCGCCGTGTAGTACGTGCGCTCCCCACGGGCCAGCGCTGCGAAGTGCGCGCCGACGGCGACCAGCGACTTCCCCGTCCCCGTGGGCGTGCTCAGGATGACGTTCGCTCCCCCGACGACCTCGATCACGGACTCGTCCTGTGCCGGGTACAGCCGGATGCCGCCCGCCTCCACCCACTCGACGAAGGTGTCGTAGACGGCGTCCTCCGACACCGAGCCCGGACCCGCCCAGCCGGGGATGTCCTCGAGGCGCAGGCGTCGAGCGGTGGACGTGGTGGTGTCGGACATGATGCCCCCAGCCTCCCATGCTCGCGCATGTGCCGCGCCCGCATCCGCTATTGGCGGCCACACAGCCGGCGGCTCTACGTTTACCCCATGACGGACTTCTGGCGGCCGGCAGGTGCCGGCGTCGCGAGCGTTCTCGCGGGCGTGGGCGCCGCCGAGCTGGTGAGCGCGTTCGTCGTGCAGAACGGCAGTCCCGTCCTCACCGTGGGCGCCCTGCTGATCGATCTCGCGCCCGGATGGGTGAAGGAGGCCGTGATCGGCCTGTTCGGCACCGGCGACAAGGCCTTCCTCATCGTGTCGCTGGCCGTCGTCGTCATCATCGGCGCCGGGCTGGCCGGCTGGCTCGAGCGCGTGCGGCCGCCGGTGGGCCGCATCCTGATCGGGGTCGGCGGCGCGGTCGGCGTGCTGGCGGCTGTCACGCGTTCGGGCAACGGAATCGTGGATGCGGTGCCCTCGGCCCTCGCGGCGCTGGTCGGCATCCTGCTGCTCGGCTGGCTCATCGGGATCCTGCGCGACACGCAGCCGACGCGCGTGGCTCCGCTCGGGCGCGTGAGCCGGCGGCGCTTCCTCACCACCACGGCGGCGACCGCCGCGGCAGGGGCGGTCGCACTCGTGGTCGGCCAGGCGGTCGCAGGCGGTTTCCGCGCGGCATCGGCCGCCCGAGCAGCGTTCCACCTGCCGCGGCCCGCGCGCACGGCGCCCCCGATTCCGCCGGGGGCGTCGTTCGACATCCCGGGCCTTTCGCCGCTCATCACGCCGAACGCCGACTTCTACCGCATCGATACGGCTCTGCAGATCCCCGGTATCGCGCCGGAGGACTGGCGCTTGAAGATCACCGGGATGGTCGAGCACGAGGTGGACCTGACCTTCGCCGAACTGCTGGCGCTCCCCCTGGAAGAGTCCACGACGACCCTCACCTGCGTGTCCAACGAGGTGGGCGGTGACCTCATCGGCAACGCGACCTGGCTCGGCTACCCCATCCGGCATCTCCTCGCCCGCGCGAAGCCGAAGCCGGACGCCGACATGGTCCTCTCGACGAGCCAGGACGGCTGGACCGCCGGCACCCCGATCGAAGCCCTCACCGACGAGCGCAACGCCATCCTCGCGGTCGGGATGAACGGGCAGCCGCTGCCGCTCGAGCACGGCTACCCGGTGCGGATGGTCGTGCCCGGGCTGTACGGCTACGTCTCCGCGACCAAGTGGGTCGTCTCGCTGGAGGTCACCCGCTTCGACCAGCACACGGCGTACTGGACGGACCGCGGCTGGTCGGAGCGCGGGCCGGTGAAGCTGTCATCGCGAATCGACGTGCCCGCATCCGGACGACAGGTGAACGCGGGGACGGTCACCGTCGCCGGAGTCGCCTGGTCGCAGCACGTGGGCGTGAGCGCTGTGCACGTTCGCGTGGACGAGGGCGAATGGCAGGAGGCGACGCTCGCCGACGCGATCTCCCCCGACACCTGGCGCCAGTGGCGGTACGCCTGGCAGGCGACCCCCGGCACCCACACACTGCGGGTGCGGGCGACCGACGCGAAGGGGATGGTGCAGACCTCGACGGTCCGCGACGTCGTTCCCGACGGTGCGACGGGGCTGCACAGCATCCAGGTGACAGTGGCGTGAGCGCCGGCGCAGTGTGATTGGCTGAGGACATGTCCCTTCCACCTCTGGTCGAACCCGGGCCCGAGCTGAGCCTCGAACGCGCCGCGCGGTACGCGCGCACGACGCAGCTGCCGGGATTCGGACCGCTCGCCCAGCGCCGCCTGCGCAACGCGCGGGTGCTCGTCGTGGGCGCGGGCGGACTCGGATCCGCCGTGCTCCCGCTCCTGGCGTCGGCCGGATTCGGGACGATCGGAATCGTGGACGACGACCGGGTCGAGCTGAGCAACCTGCCGCGGCAGAGCATCCACACCCCTGCCGCCCTCGGGCGATCCAAGGTGGAGTCGGCCGCCGCAGCCGTGCACGCGCTCGACGCCGAGACCGAGGTGCGGATCTTCGCCGAGCGGCTGACCGCGGGAAACGCGCGAGGGATCCTCACGGGCTTCGACCTCGTGCTCGACGGCAGCGACAACTTCCCCACCCGGTACCTGGTGGACGACGCAGCGACGCTCGCCGGCATCCCGGTCGTGTGGGGCGCCGTCCACCAGACGGGTGGACAGGCGGGGCTGAGCTGGGCGGCGCAGGGACCGACGTACCGCGATCTGTTCCCGGTCCCGCCGGCTCCCGGCACCGTCGCCAGTTGCGCGGAGGCCGGCGCGCTGCCCTCGGTGTGCGGGGTGATCGGGAGCCTCCTGGTGGGCGAGGCGATCAAGCTGGTGACCGGGACCGGCGAACCGCTCCTCGGCCGCGTCGTCGTGCACGATGCGTTGCGCGGGACGTTCCGCGAGCTCGCGTACGAACGCGATCCGCAGGCGGCGCCGGTGACGGAGCTGATCGACTACGACCTGTTCTGCGGCGTCACGGACACGATGTCGGCGGCGGAGCTCCACGCGCGCCTGCTCGCGGGTGAGCCGCACACGCTGCTGGATGTGCGGGAGCCATGGGAGGCGGACGTCGCGTCGCTCCCCGGGTCGCTGTTGGTTCCCTTGCGGGTGGTGCAGGCCGACCCGGCGGGTGTCGCGGTGCGGCTGCCCGCGGATCCACTGGTGATCGTCTGTCACCTCGGGATCCGGGCGGAGACCGCCCGGCGGCTGCTCGCCGAGGTGGGGACGCGCGGCGTCGTCCTCGCGGGCGGGATCGACGCCTGGTCCCGGGACGTCGACCCGGAGGTCCCCCGGTACTGACCGGCACGCCCCTTCGCGGGATACTGAGCGTATGACACGCGACCTCTCCGCGCCGGCGCGCACCGTCGAGGAGCATGCCGGGATCGTGGCGCGGATGCTCGAGCCGCTCTCCGAGGAACCCGCAGCCGAGACCGTCCCGCTCGACCGCGCCGTCGGCCGGGTGACCGTGGACGAGCTGCGGTCGGAGGTCGACCTGCCGCTGTTCCGCAACTCCCAGATGGACGGCTACGCCGTACGCGCGGCCGACATCCACTCGGTGCCCGTCGCCCTCGAGGTGAGCGGCGACATCCCGGCCGGTCACACGGTCCCGGTGACGCTCGTCCCCGGCACGGCTCTCCGCATCATGACGGGCGCGCCTGTGCCCAGCGGGGCCGACGCGATCGTGCCCGTCGAGGACACGGAGCTGGTGCTGGGCCGCGACGACGACCTCGCCGGGGCGGTGGTCGAGGTCCGGCGTTCGCGCGCTCCCGGCGAGTACGTGCGGGAGCGCGGCAGCGACGTCCGCCGCGGCGACATCCTGGTCGCGGCAGGCACCCGGCTGGGTCCGCATCACCTGGCCGCGCTCGCAGCGGCCGGGGTCGAGAACGTGGCGGTACGCGCGCGGCTGCGGGTCGGCATCCTGACCACCGGATCGGAGCTCGTCGCGAACGGAGCGCCCGGCTTCGGCCAGGTCTACGACGCGAACAGCATCGCCCTCGCGGCGCTCGTGGAGGAGGCCGGCGCCGTCGTCTCGGTGCGTGCCAGCAGCGACGACGCCCCGGAGGCGTTCGAGCGCGTCCTCGACGATGCGCTCCGGCAGAGCGACCTCGTGATCACCTCCGGCGGGATCTCGAAGGGCGCCTACGAGGTCGTGCGGGAGGTGCTGCTCCCGCGCGGCGCCGACGTCACCACGGTCGCCATGCAGCCCGGCGGCCCCCAGGCGACCGCCGTAGTGGACGGGGTGCCGGTCCTCGCCTTCCCCGGCAATCCGGTGAGCACGCAGGTGTCGTTCGTCGTCTTCCTGCGCGGGCCGCTGCGCGAAGCGGCCGGGCTGCCCGCGGTGTCTCCGCGGCAGGCCGCGCTGAGCGAGGGGGTGCGGTCGGTGGCCGGCCGGCGCCAGTTCCTCCGCGGACGCCTGGACGATGCGGGGGGCGTCGCCCCGGTCTCCGGCCCGTCGTCGCACCTGGTCGCCGGGATGGCCAAGGCCGACGTGCTCATCGACCTGCCCACCGAGACGGAGTCGCTCGACGCGGGCTCGGTCGTGACAGTCTGGACGCTATGACGCAGCTCACCCACCTGGACGCCGACGGCCGCGCCCGCATGGTCGATGTCGGAGGCAAGCCGGAGACCGACCGCGAGGCCGTTGCACGCGGGCGGTTCGTGACGACACCCGAGGTGATCCGCCTCGTGGCGGCCGACGACCTCCCCAAGGCCGACGTGCTGGCCACCGCCCGCATCGCGGGGATCGGCGGCGCCAAGCGGACGAGCGAGCTCATCCCGCTCTGCCATCCCCTGCCGCTGAACGGCGTCCGCGTCGACTTCGAGCTGGATGCGGAGGCGGGCGTCATCGAGATCGAGGTGGTGGCACGCACCCACGGGCGCACGGGCGTCGAGATGGAGGCGCTCACGGCCGTCGCGGTCGCCGGGCTCACCCTCCACGACATGGTGAAGGCGGTCGACCCGGCCGCGAGCCTGACGGACGTGCGGCTCGTCGCCAAGAGCGGCGGGAAGCGCGGTGACTGGCGGAGGGATGCCGAGGCTGCGCCCACGGAGGGCGGCGCAACCATGGAAGGCGGCACGGAAAGCGCGGCGACAGCGGAGCGCGGCCGCAGCATCGAGCCGTCGACGAGCACCACCGTTCCCGCCATCGTTCTCGTCGCCTCTACGCGCGCCGCCTCCGGCGTCTACGAGGATGTGACCGGTCCGGTCATCGCCGACTGGCTGGCCGAGCGGCGCCTCCCGGCCGAGGTGCGCGTGGTCGCGGACGCCGACGTGGATGCGGCCCTGCGCCAATCCGTCGCCGAACGCCCCCGGGTGCTCATCAGCACGGGCGGCACCGGCGTCTCCCCCACCGATCGCACGCCGGAGGCCACCGCCGCGGTCCTCGACCGGCAGCTCCCCGGCGTGGCCGAGGCGCTGCGTGCCCGGGGTGCCGCGGCCACGCCGCTGGCGGCCCTGAGCCGCGGGCTGGTCGGTGTTGCCGGCTCGACGCTCGTGGTGAATCTGCCGGGCTCGCGCGGCGGCGTGGTGGACGGCCTCGCCGTCCTGGACGAGCTCCTCCCGCACCTGTTGGACCAGCTGCGGGGAGGCGATCACTCATGAGCCACGTACTGGCGGCCGTCACCGGGGACCCGCTCGACCCGTCCACGGTCGATGAGTTCGTCTGGGAGGCGGAGGCCGGGGCCGTCGTCTCGTTCCGCGGTGTCGTGCGCGACCACGACGGCGGGAAGGGCGTCGTGTCGCTCGACTACCGCGCGCATCCCGAGGCCGAGGGCTTCCTCCGCGAGTGCTGCGAGGAGGTGGCGCGGACGACAGGGCTGCGGGTCGCCGCCCAGCACCGCGTCGGCTCTTTGACGATCGGCGACCTCGCTCTGATCGCCGCGGTCGCGGCACCCCATCGAACCGAGGCGTTCGCTGCCTGCGCCGAGCTGGTCGAGATCATCAAGGCGCGCGTCCCGATCTGGAAGCGACAGCACTTCACCGACGGCGAGTCGGAGTGGGTCGGGCTCTGACCCTCGGTCCCTTCGCTTCCCCATCCGCATCCGCGGCTCTACGATAGTTTTCATGCCGCAGATACGGATCCGGGATGCCGCCCTCTATCTCGGCGTGAGCGACGACACCGTCCGTCGCTGGATCGAGGGAGGTGTGCTCGCGAGCGAGCACGACGCCGCAGGTCGCAGTGTCGTCGACGGCCTGGAGCTCGCCCGCCTCGCGAAGCAGAACGCGGTGCTGCCCGACGATCCGTCCGGCGCCGGCGGTTCGGCGAGGAACCGCTTCGTCGGCCTGGTGACCGACATCGTCATGGACCGGGTGATGGCCCAGGTCGAGCTCCAGTGCGGTCCGCACCGCGTGGTGTCCCTGATCAGCAGCGAGGCGGTCCGCGAGCTGGGCCTCGAACTGGGATCGGTCGCGGTGGCCGTCGTCAAGGCGACCAATGTGATCGTGGAGGCTCCCGGCACGGCGGCCACGCGATGAGGCGCACACGCGTTGCGTCCGCGGCCGTGCTCGCCGCAGCCGCGGTCGCGCTCGCCGGCTGCAGCGCCGCCTCCGCCGGAGCGCCTCCGCCGACGAGGTCCGACACCAAAGTCACCGGGACCGTCACCGTCTTCGCCGCCGCCTCCCTCACGAAGACATTCACGGCGCTCGGCACAGCGTACGAGGCCGCGCATCCGGGCGCCGAGGTCACCTTCTCGTTCGCGGGGTCCTCCGACCTCGTCTCCCAGCTGACCGCGGGCGCGCCCGCCGACGTCTTCGCCTCGGCGGATCAAGCCAACATGCGCAAGGCCGTCGCGGGAGAGGTCATCGAAGGCTCGCCCGTGGACTTCGCCACGAACGTCCTCGCCATCGTCGTGCCTCCCGGGAACCCCGCGCACGTGACACGCTTCGCCGACCTCGCGTCCCCCTCCATCAAGACCGTGATCTGCGCACCGCAGGTGCCGTGCGGCGCGGCGACGGCGACCGTCGAGAAGTCGTCGGAGGTCACCCTGCATGCGGTCAGCGAGGAGTCCTCGGTCACCGATGTGCTCGGCAAGGTCAGCTCGGGCGAAGCGGATGCGGGCATCGTCTACCGGACGGATGCGGAGGGCGCAGGCGCACGGGTGGAGTCCATCCCGTTCCCCGAGGCCGCGAAGACGGTGAACGTCTACCCGATCGCCGCCGTCGCCCATGCATCGAACGCGGGCGGAGCTGCGGCGTTCATCGCCTACGTCACCGGTCCAGCCGGGCGGAAGGCGCTCGCGGCCGCCGGGTTCGGCGCCCCGTGAGCACGGAGGCCGGCAGCCGCGGGCGGGGCGGCCGCGGGCTGGGCGGCCGCGGGCTGGGCGCGCTGGGTCTCGGAGTCCCCCGCTGGATCGTCGCCGTCGCAGCCGTCGGCGGACTCTTCGTGCTGCTTCCGCTCGTGGCGATCGCCGCCCACGTCGACTGGCTGCACTTCATCCCGCTGATCACCTCGGCATCCTCAGTGGATGCGCTGCTGCTCAGTCTGCGCACGTCGCTGCTCGCGACCGTCGGCTGCCTGGTGCTGGGCGTACCGATGGCCATCGTGCTGGCGCGCGTCCCCTTCGCCGGGCGTCGGGTGGTGCGCGCGATCGTGCTCCTCCCGCTCGTGCTGCCTCCGGTCGTCGCCGGCTTGGCTCTGCTCGCCCTGTACGGCCGGCGCGGCCTCCTCGGCGGGACGCTCGACGTCGCGTTCTCCACCCCGGCGGTGGTGATCGCGCAGACGTTCGTCGCGCTGCCCTTCCTCGTCCTGAGCCTGGAGGGCGCGCTGCGGTCGGCCGGCGAGCGGTACGAGGCCGTCGCCGCGACGCTCGGCGCGCGTCCCTCGACCGTGCTGTTCCGGGTGACCCTGCCGCTGGTGCTTCCCGCCGTGGTCTCCGGCGCCATCCTGTCGTTCGCCCGGGCGCTGGGCGAGTTCGGCGCGACCCTCACCTTCGCCGGCAGCCTGCAGGGAGTGACGCGCACCCTCCCGCTGGAGATCTACCTGCAGCGCGAGAACGACCCGCAGGCCGCGGCCGCCCTCTCGCTCGTGCTCGTGGCGGTCGCGATCGTCGTCGTCGCCCTCGCGCACGGAGCCGGCGAGGGCCTCCGGCCCCGGCCCGGGACACGAATCCGGGTGGCCGGCCGGAGCGCCACGTGACTCTGCGGATGACCGCCTCCCTCGCCTCCCGTGACGTCGTGGTCGAGCTGACGGTGGCACGTGGTGAGACGCTCGCGGTGCTCGGCCCGAACGGTGCAGGCAAGTCCACGGTGCTCGGGATGCTCGCCGGCCTCCTCCGCCCGGACACGGGCCGGGCTTCGCTGGGTGACGACGTTCTGTTCGACCTGCCCGGCGAGTGGCTGCCGCCGCACCGGCGCGGCGTCGCCCTGCTCGCCCAGGACGCCCTGCTCTTCCCCCACCTCAGCGTCCGCAGCAACGTGGCGTTCGGTCCGCGAGCCTCCGGTGCCTCACGGGCCGAGGCGGCGAAGCGGGCGGCCGAGTGGATGGGACGCACCGGAACGACCGCGTTCGCCGACCGCCGGCCCGGGGAGTTGTCCGGTGGGCAGGCGCAGCGCGTCGCCATCGCCCGCGCCCTCGCGGCCGAGCCGAGCCTCCTGCTCCTGGACGAGCCGCTGTCGGCGCTCGATGTCGCCGTCGCCGCAGAGGTCCGCGGCACGTTGGCAGAGGTGCTGCCCGGCCGCACGACCGTCCTCGTCACCCACGATGCGCTCGACGCGTACCTCCTCGCCGACCGCGTCGCGGTCATGCACGACGGCCGTATCGTGGAGGCGGGTCCGACCCGTCAGGTGCTGGAGCGACCACGGCATCCGTTCACCGCGGAGCTCTCCGGGCTGACGCTCCTGCACGGTGTGCGGACGAGCGCCGGCATACACACGAGCGGCGGGATGCACCTGCCCGGCGAGGCGGTCGACGGCCTCGCTGTCGGTGCGCCGGCGCTCGCGGCGATCCGTCCGTCGGCCGTGCGCCTCGCCCCGGCCGACGGCCCCGGCGCCAGTGCCGGCGCTTCGCCGAGCTCGGCCGGCCGACTCGTCCATCCGCCCGAGGACGGCGCACGCATCCCGGCCACCATCACGGCGCTCGAGCCGCAGGCCGACCTCGTCCGGGTGCGGACCGACCGCCTGATCGCCCTCGTCCCTCCGGGCGTCCTCGCCGACCTCCGCCTGCGCGTCGGCGCCGCGATCACCCTCCACGTCCCCGAGGACGCCGTCGCCATCTACCCCGCCTGAGCAATCCCACATTCGTCACGAATGTGGCCCTGAGCAGCGTCAGAACCCACATTCGTCACGAATGTCGCCCTTGACCCCGACAGAAGCCAGCAGCCCACATTCGTCACGAATGCGCACCTACAGAGCGTCAGAACCCACATTCGTCACGAATGTCGGCGGCGCTCAGCCCCCGGCGAAGGGCGGCAGGACATCGACGGTGCCGGACAGCTCCCGCGAGGGGTCGCGCGAGACCACCCCGGCGACGAGGAACGAGCCGGAGCGGACCACCCGCTCCATCGGCTCGCCGTAGCGCGCGACGAGTTTCGCCTGCAGCCCGCCGACCGTGGCGTC
Organism: Leifsonia sp. HAY1-4F; assembly: GCF_056755275.1. Taxonomy (NCBI): domain Bacteria; kingdom Bacillati; phylum Actinomycetota; class Actinomycetes; order Micrococcales; family Microbacteriaceae; genus Leifsonia; species Leifsonia sp. HAY1-4F. The sequence continues at coordinate 24,159 of NZ_JBNDHX010000010.1, read as the reverse complement.
TGCCAGCTCGACGCGCTCCTCCCCTCGTCCGGCCGCATCCTCGGCCGCGGCGAAGTACCGCACCAGCACCTCAGCCACCGATCGCCCCCATGCTGCGCTTGGGCGGGGCGAACCCGGCCGCGTCCATCCCGTGCCCGGCCTGCTTGCCCCACATCGCCGCTCGCCACCACTGGGCGATCTCGTCGTCGTCGGCTCCGCCGCGCAGGAGCCCCCGCAGATCCGTCTCGTCGTCCCCGAACAGGCACGAGCGCACCGTGCCCTCCGCGGTGATCCGGGTGCGGTCGCAGGCGGCGCAGAACGAGCGGGTGACGGAGGCGATGATGCCCACCGTCGCCGGCGCACCGTTGAGCATCCACCCGTCGACCAGCCAGTCCTCGGCCGGCGCGTGCGGGTCGTCGCGCCCGGCCTCGGTCAAGGTGAACCGCTCGCCGAGCACGGCGAGGAGTTCGTCGGCGGGCACCATGTTCTCGCGCAGCCACGAGCGGTCGGCGTCGAGCGGCATCTGCTCGATGAAACGCAGACGGCACCCGTTCTCCAGCGCCCAGGCCAGCAGCGACGGCGCGTCGTGCAGTGTCTCGCGCATCATCACGGCGTTGAGCTTCAGCGGAGTCAGGCCGGCGTCGTGGGCGGCGCGGATGCCGGCGAGAACGGCCGGGAGCCGGTCGCGGCGGGTCAGCCGGGCGAAGTGCTCGCGGTCGACGGTGTCCAGCGAGACGTTGACCCGCGTCAGTCCGGCTTCGACGAGAGAGTGGATGCGGTGGTCCAGCCCGATGCCGTTGGTCGTGATGGAGAGGTCGACGCCGGGCGCCACCGCGGCCGAGCGGCCGACGATCTCGGCCAGGTCGGCGCGCATCAGCGGCTCGCCGCCCGTGAAGCGCACCTCGCGCACCCCCAGCTCGCGCACACCGATCCCGACCAGACGGGCGATCTCCGCCGCGCTCAGCAGGTCGTCGCGCGGGATCGCCGGCAGACCCTCGGCCGGCATGCAGTACGTGCAGCGCAGGGAGCACTTCTCGGTCACCGAGACCCGGAGGTCGCGAGCGACCCTCCCGAAGCGGTCGATCAGGCCGGGATGCGCCGGCCGCCCAGCGAGCTCCGGCACCGCACCCGGCACCACCGCGGGCGCGGGCGCGCGCAGCGGGAGTCCCAGGTTGACGGCGGTCATGCTCCACCATAACCCGGCCGGGGCGGGAGACCGAGTCCGCCGTAGACCCGGCGACGCGCACCGCAATATGCTGCCGTCATGCCAATCATCTCCTCCGGCTTCCTCGGCCGTCGCAGGACGGACGACCCGCGCCTCCCACCGGGGCAGTACCTCACCGAGGGCTTCCCCGTCCTCTCCGCGGGGCCGACGCCCCGCATCTCCCGGGACGACTGGACCTTCACCATCACGACGGAGAAGGGCGACGTGCACCGCTGGAACTGGGACGAGTTCCTCGCCCTCCCGCAGGAGGACGTGAGCACCGACATCCACTGCGTCACCAGCTGGTCCAAGCTCGGCACGTCCTGGCGCGGCGTCTCGCTCGACACGCTGTTCCGGGATGTCGACACCTCGTACGAGTACACGATGGCGCACTCGTACGGCGGCTACACGACGAACGTCCCGCTCGCCGACCTGCTCTGCGGCAAGGCCTGGATCGCCCACAGCTTCGACGGCAAGGACCTGGAGCCTGAGCACGGCGGCCCCGCCCGCCTGCTGGTGCCCCATCTCTACTTCTGGAAGAGCGCCAAATGGGTCGACGGGCTGCAGATGCTCCCCCAGGACCAGCCCGGCTTCTGGGAGCAGAACGGCTACAACATGTACGGAGACCCGTGGAAGGAACAGCGCTACTGGTGAGCAGCGTATGGCGGGTGGCCGACGTGGTCGACACGCGGATGGAGACCCCGACGGCACGCACACTGCGACTGCGCATCCCGGGGCTGCGCGGTCACCTCGCGGGCCAGCACGTCGACATCCGGCTGACGGCCCCGGACGGCTATCAGGCGGTCCGGTCGTACTCGATCGCCTCCGGCGGCGGCCGCGGGGCGCTGGAGCCGCACGGACTCGCGGAGGACGAGCTGGAGCTGACGGTGGAGGAGCTCGCCGACGGCGAGGTCTCCCCCTACCTCGTGCGCGGCCTGCAGATCGACGACCAGCTGGAGCTGCGCGGTCCCGTCGGAGGCTGGTTCGTCTGGCATGACGGCGATGCGGGACCGGTCCAGCTCATCGCGGGCGGCTCCGGCATCGTTCCGCTCATGTCGATGGCACGCGCCCATGCTGCCGCGGGCAGCAGCGCGCCGTTCCGGATGCTGTACTCGCTGCGCAGCCCCTTCTCCGGCTACTACACCGACGAGCTCCACGCCCTCGCCGCCGAGGCCGCGGCGCCCCTGCAGGTCGACTACGTCTACACCCGCCAGGCTCCCCCGGGCGCGAGCACGCAGGCCGGCCGGCTCACCGCGGAGGGATTGATGCGGCGGGTGCTCCCGGCATCAGACGCCCCCACCTTCTTCGTCTGCGGCTCGACGCCCTTCGTCGAGGCCGTCGCCGGCTGGCTGGTCGATGCCGGCCACGACGCGGCTCGCGTCCGCACCGAGCGCTACGGCGGCATCGGAGGAACGCCATGACGGATCAGGACTACCTCGACGGCAATGCGGCCGCCGGGATGCTGTCGGAGGTCTTCGCGGCCGACGTCACCACGGCGATCGGCTGCTGCGCCAACTGCGGCGACCAGTCGGTGGTCGCACGCGGCCGGGTCTACGTCGACCAGCACGGCCTGGTCATGCGCTGCTCCGTCTGCGGCGACGTGCTGGCGGTCGCCGCCGAGCGCGCCGGCCGGCTCTGCCTCGACCTGCGCGGGCTCGCCTGGCTGGAGTTCGCGGTCGAGTAGCCGTCGCGTCGTCGGCCGTCGGGCCGTCGGACCGTCGGGCCGTCAGGAGACGTGCACCGCGGGGCGGCGCTTGACGTCCTTCTCGGACTCGCGCAGCACCTCACGGGTGACGGGCGCGACCTCTCCGACCCCGGTGATCAGGAACCGGAACATGTTCGAGATCGGGTTGCCCTCGGTCCACTGGAAGTAGATGGTCGGGACGACCCCGGTGATGTCGCGCGTCTCGATCAGCACCGCGGCGATCGTGTTGGGCACGTTGCCGCTCTTCACCTGCAGCACCCGGAAGCCGTGCTTGACGACGCCGTGCACCACGAGGTCCTCTTCGAAGTCGGAGGAGTCGGACGGCAGCACTTCGAGGAAGATCGTGCGAGAGCGCTGAGGGATGTGGCTGAACTTCCGCTCGTCCCTGTTCTTCTGCTCGTACTCGGTGATGGTGTCGACGTCCGGCTCGTGCGAGATGATGCGGATCTCGCCCTCCTCCGCATCCTCCAGGATGTAGTCGAGCGCCGTCACGTCGAACGTCACGGAGGTCGCGCGCAACTGGAAGGACCGGCCGATGCGCGAAACGATCGAGACGATCAGGATGGCGAGGATGAAGAGGGTCGCGATCCGCAGGCCGTCGGGCCGCTCGATGATGTTGTCGACCGTGGTGTAGACGAAGATCGCGGTGATGATCCCGAACGCCACCATGCGCCGCGGCTGCCGCTTGCGCCGCGCCGACAGGGTCACGGCGAGGGACGCCGAGGTGATGAGGACCAGAACGCCGGTCGCGTAGGCGCCGCCCTGTGCATCCACGCTCGCTTCGAAGATGAGGGTGATGAGGAAGGCGATCGCCGTGAACACGAGCACCAGCGGCCGCACCGCGCGTGCCCACTGCGGCGCCATGCCGTATCGCGGCAGGTACCGCGGCACCAGGTTGAGCAAGCCGGCCATGGCCGAGGCGCCGGCGAACCAGAGGATGAGGATGGTGCTGACGTCGTAGACCGTGCCGAAGCCGTTGCCCAGGTATTCGTGCGCCAGGTAGGCGAGCGCGCGTCCATTCGCCGGTCCCCCCGGCTCGAAGGCCGCATGCGGGATGAGCAGCGTCGTGGTGAAGCTCGACGTGATGAGGAACACGCTCATGATGATCGCGGCGGTGGTGAGCAGGCGGCCCGCCCCGCGGATCCGTCCGGCGGGACGCGCGGGATCGTCGTCCGGTCGTCCCTTGATCTGCGGCATCACGGCGACGCCGGTCTCGAACCCGGAGAGCCCGAGCGCGAGGCGCGGGAAGACGATCAGGGCGACTCCGATGACGAGCAGCGGGTTGCCGTTCCCCCGGAAGAGCGCGTCCCACCAGTCTCCGACGAGGGCCGGACGCTGGAACACCTCCACGATGGACGAGCCGACGACGACCACGTTGAGCGCCAGGTACACGGCGACCAGCACCACCGCGATTCCGATCGCCTCCTTGAACCCCTTGAGGAACACCGCGCCGAGGAGGGCGAGCAGGAACAGGGTGATGAGCACGTTGTTGCCGTGGAACCAGGCCGGGGCGAAGGGGTTCTCGATGGCGTGCGCGGAGGCGTCCGCCGCCGACAGCGTGATCGTGATCATGAAGTCGGTCGCGGCGAAGCCGAGCAGGACGAGGACGAGCAGCTTGCCTGCCCACCAGGGCAGCAGACGCTCGAGCATCGCGATCGACCCGGAGCCCTGGAAGCTCTCGCGCGCCACCCGGCGGTAGACGGGCAGCGCGCCGAGCAGGGTCAGCGCGACCAGCACGATGGTGGCGAACGGGGAGACGAGCCCAGCGGCGAGCGCCGCGATGGCGGGCTGGTAGCCGAGGGTCGAGAAGTAGTCGACACCGGTCAGGCACATGACCTGCCACCAGTTGTGCGTGTGCTGGGGGTTCTGGCCGTGCGGTCCCTGCTGGGTGCCTTGCTCGTCCACGAGCCCGGTGAGGAGCCAGCGTCGCACTCGGCCGCCCTTCGCGGCCCGGGGCGCCGCGTGGGCCTGACCGGGCTCCGGGAGGGTGCTGGCCGGCATCACGCGCTGCCCCTCCTGCCCTGGAGTGCTCGACATTCGCGTCCCTTCGCCGGCGTCCGGGTCCTCGGCCTCTGGATCTCCGGCCGCTCGATCTCCGGCCGCTCGATCCCCGGCCGCTCGATCCTCCGCGTCCCGGTCCTGAGCGTAGCGGTCACCAGGCCGAGGCACGGTAGTCCTTCAGGAAGACGCCGTGCAGGTCCTCGCCGGCCTCGCCGCGGACGATCGGGTCGTACACGCGCGCGGCGCCGTCGACCAGGTCGAGCGGGGCGTGGAAGCCCTCCTCCGCGAGCCGCACCTTGGTGTGGTGCGGTCGCTCGTCGGTGATCCAGCCGGTGTCGACGCTGGTCATCAGGATGTTGTCGCTCTCGAACAGCTCGCCGGCGCTGGTGCGCGTCAGCATGTTCAGCGCCGCCTTGGACATGTTGGTGTGCGGGTGCCCTGCGCCCTTGTACCGGCGGCCGAACACCCCCTCCATGGCGGACACGTTGACGATGTACGAGCGCCCCGCAGCGGCGAGCGGCGGCCGCAGCCGGTCGATCAGGATGAACGGCGCGGTCTGGTTGCAGAGCTGGACTTCGAGCAGCTCGAGCGCGTCGATACTGCCGATGGCCTGCGTCCAGCTGTTGACGTGGGCGACATCCGGCACCAGCCCGCCGGCGTCGATCGCCGTCCCGTCGGCGTGCCGGGCGAGCGAGGAGGAGCCGGCGGTCATCGCCGCCGTGGCCAGGTCGTCCGCTGTGAGCGCCGCGGGTCCGGCGAGCTCGGCGATCGTTCCCCGCACATCGGCGGCCGAGAGCAGTGGATGCGCCGCGACCGACCGCTCCAGGGCGAGAGGATGCGGGTCCGCCGTGTGGCCGAACGTCTCCAGCTCCGGCAGCGGACCGTCGGGGAGCGGCTGCGTCTCCGCCTCCGCGAGGAGCGAGTAGGAGCCGGGAGAGCGGCGGACCGTCTGCGCGGCGTTGTTGATGAGGATGTCGAGCGCTCCCCGCTCGGCGACCGAGTCGGCGAGGGCGATCACCTGGGCCGGGTCGCGGAGGTCGATGCCGACGACGCGCAGGCGGTCGATCCAACGGCCGGCGTCGGGCAGCTGCGAGAAGCGTCGGACGGCGTCCCGCGGGAATCGCGTCGTGATGGTCAGATGCGCGCCGTCGCGGAGGAGGCGGAGGGCGATGTGCATGCCGATCTTCGCGCGTCCCCCGGTCAGCAGGGCGCGCTTGCCGGTCAGGTCCGTGCTCGCGGTCCGCTTGGCGTGACTGAACGCGGCGCAGGACGGGCACAGCTGATGGTAGAACCAGTCCACCTCGGTGTAGTGCTGCTTGCAGATGTAGCAGGGGCGCGAGGTGAGGAGGGTGCCGGCGGTGTGCGATCCCGTCGTGCCGGAGGTGAGCTCGCGCCCGCGGGTCTCGTCGTCGATGCGGTCGGGTGCGCCGGTCGCGGTCGCGGCGATCACCGCGCGGTCCGCCTCCTGCACCTGCTCGCGCAGCTCCCGTCGTCTCGCCACCTTCGACGCTTTGAACATGTGCGCGGTCGCTCGTCGCACCGCGACGTAGTCGGGGTGCTCCTTGTCGAGCTCGTGGAGCTGCGCGAGCACCCGCAGGGTGGCGGCGAGATCGTCAGGGTCGAGGCCCGGAGTGGCCGGGGATTCGGGAGGCACCGGAGAATTCTACGTGGCACGATGAGCCCATGGATGCGCATGCGCTGTTCGAGGCGACCGCGATCGCCTTCGAGTTCGCAGGGGTGGCCGCGATGGCGATCGGCTTCGTGGTCGCGATCGGGCTGGCCCTGTACGCCTGGCGACGTCAGCGGAGCGGGCGCGCGGCGTTCCGGACGCTGCGCGAGAGCTTCGGCGGCGTCATCCTGCTCGGGCTCGAGATCCTCGTCGCCGCGGACCTGGTGAAGACGGTCACCTCGACTCCGTCGCTCACCGATGCGTTCGTGCTCGGCATCATCGTGCTAATCCGCACCATCCTGAGCTTCTCGCTGCAGATCGAGATCGACGGCGTGGCGCCGTGGAGGCGGGCGCTGGTCACTGGTCCCGAGGTGCTCACCCGGGCTGCGCGGTCAGCCGCCCGGTCACCGGAGGGCGAAGCGCCGTAACCGTTCCGCCGGTATCGGTCACTCACCCGCGTGCTGCGCGGCACGCTCCGCATCCCGCTGCTTCACGCGCGCGTTCTCGGCGCGGACCGCCGCTTGCGTCGCCCGCTCGTCCACGAGCCAGCGCGGCGGGTCGGCCAGCAGCGCCTTGATCTCGGCGGTCGTCAGCGCCTCCGTGATGCCGCCCCGCGCGAGCCCGGAGTTGGAGACGCCCAGCTTGCGCGCCACGACGTCGCGCGGATGCGGTCCCTCGGTGCGCAGGGTCTGCAGCCACTGGGGCGGATCGGCGGTCAGCGCATCCAGCTCGGTGCGGCTGATCTCGCGGTCGCGGAAGTCGTCCGGCGCCGCCGGCAGGTAGATGCCGAGCTTCTTGGCCGCTGTGGCCGGTTTCATGGTCTGCGCCTTCATGTGCTCCAGGCTACCGTTCGCTAACCTCGACAGGTGTCCTCCCGCTTCGCCATCGCCTTCCCGCTCGGTGTGACGCCGGGCAAGTGGACGCGCGCCTTCGAACAGCGCTTCCCCCACGTGGAGCTGGTGGTCCGGCCGAGCGAGGACCCGCTGGCCGTCCTCGCAGCCGGTGACGCGGACATGGTGTTCGTCCGGGATGCGCACGCCGACGACGACCACCGCCATCTCATCCCGCTGTACACCGAGGACGTCGTGGTGGTCATGCATCACGAGCATCTGCTGACCCTCGAGGAGGAGCTGCACCTCGCCGACCTCGCCGACGAGCCGCGGGTGGCCGGCGCGCCGTCGGAGGCGTTGATGCGCCGCGTGGCCGCGGGCGACGGCATCGCCCTGCTCCCCGCCTCCGTGGCCAAGGCGCTGCGGCGGAAGGACGTGGTGGCGCTGCACCTGGAGGACGGCCCGCAGAGCAGCATCGGGCTGACCTGGCCGCGCGAGGGGCAGCATCCCCTGGTCGACGATTTCATCGGGATCGTGCGCGGCCGCACCGCGCACAGCTCCCGCGACCCCGGCGTCGCCGCGCGGGAGGCCGCCGGCGCGCGCAAGGTCACCGGTGCGCGCAAAGCGACCGGAGCGCGCAAGGCCACCGGCGCACGCAAGCCCGGCGGCGGCCGGAAGCGTCCCCGCCGCTGAAGGCTGTGAGGCGCGAGCGCACCGCTTACGAGACGGAGGCCCCGATCAGGGAGAGCAGCGCCTCCGCATACGCAGTGGCCGCGTCCTCGTCCTCGAAGAAGCGCTCCTCGCTCCCGATCAGCACCGTCACCCGGTAGCCGTCGGCGGTGCGCGCCAGGTCGCGGAACGTTCCGCCCAGCAGTTCGCGCAGCTGGTCCTCGCGCGGGATCCACAGGGCGTCCTCGACGGCGAGCGAGTCGAGGGCCCACTCGGTGGTGCCGTTGAAACCCAGGATCGTCCCGGTGTCGAAGTGATGCGGCTCGATGGTCATGTCGCTGACCGTGAACCGCTCGCCTCCCATGTCGGGCCGGTCGATGGCGAACGTGTCCCCCGACGCCGGCTGCCAGCGCAGGCCCGCCGCGCGCAGCTGCCGCGCGATGTCCTCGGTGATCATGGGATGCTCCTCTCGTCGGAAGTCGATGGCCCGTCGACATGCCCGCGGGCCGGTCGCCGCTCAGTCCGTGACGACCACGACCTTGCCGCGCACGTGTCCCGCCTCGAGCCGTGCGTACGCCTCCACGGTCCGCTCGATCGGGTAGATGGAGTCGATGGGCAGCACCAGCTCGTTCTCGGCGAGCAGCTCGGCCAGCTCGGAGAGCTCGGCGTTGCCCGCCGCTCGCCCGCCGACGTTGCGCGCGCCGTGCGCCGCCGGTCCGAAGGTCGTGATCGAGTTCACCCGGTCCATCGGGACGCCGAGCTCGAGCGCCGCCTCGACGGTGTCCGCCCCGTGGTTGTCGAGGACCGCTGTCACCCGGTCGTCGTCCAGCGCATCCCGGACTCGCTCTGCCAGCCCGTCGCCATACTCGACGGGGATGACACCCAGCGACTCGAGGAACTCGTGGTTCTCCTCGCTCGCCGTCCCGATGACTGTCGCACCGGAGCGCACCGCCAGTTGGGCCGCGAGCACTCCGACCCCGCCGGCCGCCGCGCTCACCAGGACCGTGTCGTGCTCGCCGATCCCGAGCGAGCGGAACGAGGCCATGGCCGTACGCCCCACCACGCCCAGCGAACCGGCCGCCTCGAAGGTGAGGGCGTCGGGCTTGGCGACGACCTGGCCGTCCTCGGGCACGACGACGAAGTCCGCGATCGCGGCGAACGGCACGGTGCCGAGCACCGCCTGACCGAGCTCGAACCGGGTCACGCCCTCGCCGAGCTCCTCGACGAATCCCGAGAAGTCCTGCCCGATGCCGCTGGGGAGCGTGACGCCCATGCGCGCCGCCGCGGCCTCGTCGCGGTACGCCTTGCAGTCCATCGGATTGAGGCCGGCGGCCATCACGCGCACCAGGAGCTGGCCCGGTCCCGGCCACGGCCGTTCCCGCTCCACCACGTGCAGGTAGTCACGCGAACCGAACTCATCGAACTGGACGAAACGCGGCACGGACCGCTCCTTCCCTCTCGTACGAGGGAGCCTAGCCCCGGAAGCCACGCAAATGGCCCGGAACAGCTGTGAGCGGCGAGCGGCGGCTTCGCGTGCTCAGCCTCAGCCGAACAGCAGCGCGGCCTCTTCGTACCGTGCGGGCGGAACCGTCTTGAGGCCTCCGGTGGCATCCGCGATGGAGACGTTGACCACGTCCGTGCCGCGGAGCGAGACCATCGAGCCCCAGCGTCCCTCGTAGACCGCGTCGACCGCAGCCATGCCCAGGCGCGTGGCCAGCACGCGGTCGTAGGCGCTGGGGACGCCACCGCGCTGCATGTGGCCGAGGACGGTCGCGCGCGACTCGATTCCGGTGCGCTCCTCGATCATGGGCGCCAGCATCTCGCCGATGCCGCCGAGGCGCGGGCGGTTGAACGCATCCAGTCCCTTGTGCGAGTGCGCCTCCTCCATCGTGTCCAGGTGGAAACCCTCGGACACGACGATGACGGGGGCCCGGCCGCGGTCGCGCACCGACTCCACCCACTCGCAGATCTGCTCGATGGACTGGGGCTGCTCGGGGATGAGGATGGCGTGAGCGCCGCCCGCCATGCCGGAGTGGAGCGCGATCCAGCCGACGTGACGGCCCATCACCTCGACGACCATGCAGCGCTGGTGCGACTCGGCGGTGGTGCGGAGCCGGTCGATCGCCTCGGTCGCGATCTCCACCGCGGTGTCGAAGCCGAAGGAGTAGTCGGTCGCGGCCAGGTCGTTGTCGATCGTCTTCGGAACGCCGACGATGCGGACGCCGGCGTCGGTCAGGCGGCGGGCTGCGGTCAGCGTGCCCTCGCCGCCGATGGCGATGATGGAGTCGATGCCGTGCGCATCCATCATCCGCTGGATGTTCTCGGGACCTCCCGAGTCGCCCTCGAAGGGGTTGGTGCGGCTGGAGCCGAGGATGGTGCCGCCCTGGCGGGAGAGGCCGCGGACGCTGTGCCGGTCGAGCGGCATGATGTCGCCGTCGACCACGCCGCGCCAGCCGTAGCGGAAGCCGGCGAACTCGGAGCGGTACACGCGATCGCCCTTCAGGACCGCGCCGCGGATGACCGCGTTCAGGCCCGGGCAGTCGCCGCCGCTGGTGAGGATGCCGATCTTCATGCTGCTCCGTTTCTCAAGACGTCCCCTGAATCATGCCCGGACGCGGACGGCTGCACAAAATCGCACTGGACGAAGGGCACCGACCGGTGGTAGGCGGATCAGAGGCCGAGGGCGCGCTGCAGCTTCGACGAACTGGTGGAGGGATGCGCTCCGGCGGCGAGCAAGCGCTCCTCGATCCCGTCCAGCAGGGCGGTGCGGCGCTCACGCGTGTCGGGTGCTCCGGCGAGCAGTTCGACCTCCCACTCCCGCCACTCCTGCGTGCCGCCGGTACGGAGATTCTCGCTCCGCACGTGGTCGTCGGTGAGCTCGGCCACCTCGAAGCCCGCCGCGTCCTGCAGCAGCACGCTGTCGCGGTGGTTGGTGATGCGGGCGATGGGGACGAGCGGCTCGTCGCCGATGAGGTCACGGAGGTGCTCGCGGAGGGCGGCAGGCGGCTCCTCGCCGTCGCTCAGTTCCCAGTGCAGCTCGGTGCGGCCCTCCTCAGCCGGGAGCTTGACGTGCCAGCCGGCATCGTGCCCCCCGGTTCGCATCCGCAGCGCCGTCGTGTGGCGGGCCAGCGTGAGGTCGGCGGTGTCGAAGTAGGTGGCCACGAGTTCGTGGCGCTCCGGTTCGCCCTGCACCGCGACCGCGCCCACGCCGACGAGCAGTGGATGCCGGGCCTCGGCATCCACGTCGTACTTGCGTTCGATCTCGGTCTGGGAGTGATGGTGCACATCCCCTGTCTAGCCCAGATTGCCCGTGTCGCGAAATTTCAAGAGGCGCACGCCCGGCACCCCTTACGGTGAGCGTATGACGACAGAGACGATCACCGCCCGCTTCGACGTGACCGGCTGGGAGCCGGCTCCGCTCCCCGGGATCGAGGGCGACTGGGTCGGCGCGATCGTCATGCGGAAGACGTACACCGACGGTCTCGTGGGCGAGTCCGTCGCGCATTTCGTCTCGTCCGGCACCGAGGAGGACGGCCGCGGCTACCTCGCCGCCGAGCGCATCACCGGGCAGCTCGACGACGGCCGCGCCGGATCGGTGACGGTGCATCACGGCGCGCTGCAGCATCCCGACGACGACTCCGCCTTCGGCTACATCGTCCCGGGGACCGGCACCGGCGACTTCACGGGATTCCAGGGACGCGCACGGATCGTGCACGACGACCGCGGCCCGTTCTTCGTCTTCGAGCTGGTCTGAACCCGGCCTTCACGACCGCGACGCCCGGCGGTACTCTCGGGGCATGAGCGACCCGAGAGAAGACGACGACCTGGACGACTTCCGCGAGGCGCAGGAGGCCGACTACGAGCCGGAGCCCGTCGTGCGTGACCCCGACGACCTCCCCGCGGTCGACGACGAGGACGACGAACTGCTCCCCGACGACGACCGTCCCGTCCCGCTGGACCCGGACGACACCGAGATCGCCTGACCCGCGCCCACCCGATCTGCGCCGACCCGACCTGGGCCGACCCGACCCGGGCCGTTACGCGAGGGCGTCGGAGAGCAGGTGGATGAGCGCGTCGAGCTGGACGGAGTCGGTCGAGCCGGCCTCGACATCGCTCCCGTCCAGGGCGCGGGCCGCAAGGCCCTGCTTGGCGTCGATCAGCTCGGCGATCTTGGAGTCGATGGTCTGCGCCGCGATGATCCGCCACGCCGTGACCGGCTCCTCCTGCCCGATGCGGTGGACGCGGTCGATGGCCTGCGTCTGCTCGGCCGCCGTCCACGAGAGCTCGGCGAGCACCACGTTGGATGCGGCCTGCAGGTTGAGGCCGACGCCCGCCGCGGTCAGCGAGCACACCGCGACCGCGACCTCCGGGTCGTTGTTGAACGCGTCGATCTCCTTCTGGCGCGCCAGCGCGGACTGGTCGCCGCGGATCGAGATCGTCTTCAGGTCGCGGGCGGCGAACGCCTCCTCCGCCGCATCCATCACGTCGATGTGCTTGGCGAAGAAGACCACCTTGCCGACCGAACGGGCCAGCTGAGCCGTGTAGTCCGAGGCCAGCCCGGCCTTCGCCTGACCGATCTTCCGGACCATCGTGAAGACGTTGTCGCCGGACTTCGCCGACTTCGCCTCCTCCAGCTCCGACTGGGCGACCAGGCGGATGAGGTGCCGGCGGTGGGCGTCGTCGTCGCCCTCGAACGAGTCGGGCCGTCCCGCCGCAGCGGCGCGGTGGAAGCGGGCGACGAGGCGCGCGGCCAGGTCCTTCTCGGCCTGGCGGATGGAGCGCCCGAGCTCGTCGTCCAGCTCGACCGGCAGGTCGACGACGCGCCGGCTGGGCAGGTCGGCGGCGACGTCGATCTTGCGGCGGCGCACGATGCCCATGTCGATGACGGCCTCGCGGGCGGCGGCGTAGAAGCCGAAGTCGGCCGGCGTTAGCTCGGTCTCCTCCAGGTGCTCCATCAGCTGCGCGGTCGGCTTGCTGCCGTCGATCCAGCCGAGGAACTGCCAGATCGCCTTGAAGTCGTCGATGTCGTTGATCAGCGGCGTACCGGTCAGCGCGACCATCAGCGGGTCGGGAGTCGACTGCCGGATGGCGTCGGCCAGGCCGAGGACCAGCCGTGACCGCTGGGAGTGCAGGTTCTTGATGAAGTGGGCCTCATCCACGACCATGCCCTGGAAGCCCAGCGTGCTCAGCCAGGACAGGTGCCGGTCGAGCACCTCGTAGTTGACGATGACCACGTCGGCGAAGGCGTCGAGTCCCTCGCCGTCGCCGTGGATCACGGTCGCGCGACGGTGCGGCGTCCAGCGCTCGACCTCGCGCGCCCAGTTCATCTTCACCACGTTGGGGACGACGGCGAGCAGGGGGTACGCGCCGGCCACCGAGGCCGCGAGCAGCGACTGCGCGGTCTTGCCGAGGCCCGGCTCGTCCGCGAGCAGGAAGCTGCGGTGGCCGAGGCGCACGCTCTCGATGAAGCGCGACTGGTGGTGCATGAGCTCCAGGCCCTGCGGCGAGTACCGGTCGATCAGCGGGGCGGGAGGAAGGTCCATGCTCGCCGCCTGGCCGCCTGCGCCGTACTCGAACGACTTGAACAGCGGCCCCAGCAGCTCCCAGGAGTCGAGCCGCCGGCGCGGGGTCGGCGCAGCGGGCGCCGCCCGCGAGAAGTCGGGAGCGAGGAACGGATTCGACAGCTGCCGGGCCTTCACCGACTGCGGCACGACCTGCTTCTCCGCCAGCTCCGGCGGAATGACGCTGTCCTGCTTCGCGACCGGGCGCTCGATGGTGATGATCAGGTCGTCCGGCGAGAGGGCGGTCCCCGACTCCAGCAGCCAGTCGCGGCGCATCTTCTGCGCGGTCGCGGTGGACGCCGACTCGCTCTCCAGCAGCGATATCAGCGAGGTGTCGCGGGCCGCCGTCTTCGCCAGGATGGTGGCGATGCCGTCGAGCCGCTTGAGCTGCTCGGCACGGGCGGCGTCGCTGAGCTCCGGGTCCGTCTTCGCGCGGGCGCGCTCCTCGCGCATCAGGAAGGCGATCACCTGGAACTTGGTGCGGTTCGTGGGTCCGAGCTTCTTGCCGTCGGCGGCCTTCGCCTCCACCTCGCGCACCTTGCGGGCGAGGATGGGGATCAGCCCGTCGTTGTTGGCGTGCCGGTTCTTCCGCTGCTGCGGCCTGGTCGGGCTGGTGCGCTGACCGGAACGAGACATGGTCCTCCAGTGGAGGCGTCGCGCTGTCGAAGGGTGCGACGCCGTTTGGGCGTGACGCCGGCGGGGCGAGGAGCACGGTACCGAGTGGACCGGGCTCGACGCGGGTGACGCCGGGAGTGCGCGGCACAGGATGGCCGCGCAGCATCCATTTTACGGCACGGAACGCGGTTCAGCGACGCGTGTCTGCAGGGATCTTGATCGTGACCGCCGCAGCGACGAACACGACGGCTCCGGCGATCGCCAAGCCCTGCAGCACCAGGTCGCCGAGCGGCAGCGGCCACACCGGATTCCAGACCACAGCGACCGGGATGAGACCGGCGAGCCACCACCACAGCCGGGCCTGGCCGGCGAAGACGCACAGGATGAGGGCGAGGATGCTGACGGCGTACCGGACGTAGAGGTACCAGTCGCTCGACACCAGCGCGAGGCCGGCCAGCAGCACGATGGCGCCGAGGAGGCCCGGTGCGAGGGCGGCGCGGCTGAAGGCGGGCTGCTGCGGCGTGTGTGGTCCAGGCATCGGGAGTCCACTCTACGCGGCGGCTCGGTGGCAGAAATACGCCCGCCCGGTGCGGAGGACTCTCGGTCTCCGGCCGGGCGGGCGGGCTGTGTGATTGCGGGATGCGGGACGCGGCGGGTTACAGCGTGCCACGACGGAACAGGAACGCGCAGGGCGGTGCGTCGGAGCCGACACGGACCGTGACGGCGGCGGTTCGGGCGAGCTCGAGGAACGGGTCGAGCTCGAGGCGGGTCATGGGTACTCGGCGCAGTTCGGCATCGGACGCGATCCCGTTCACCGCGAACGCGACGTCGGGGACGTCGTAGGGCTCTGCGGCGAGATCGAGGAACACGATCGGCGAGGCATCCTGCTGGTCGAGCGGGAACACGGAGAGGATCGCTTCGGCGGCGGCCTCTGTCGTGACGTCGTCGCCCAAGAGGACGACGGGGGCGGTGATCTGATCTTCCGGGTAGCCGCTGCCGACGAGGGTAAGCGTTTGGCCATCGTGCATCGCGTCGAGTGCGCTCAAGAGCGCACCAGACAGCAGCGGGCTGAGGTTCTTCAGCAAAGTCGGGCCTTTCCTGTTAAACGAATATTTCTCAACCCCTCCCTGGAGGATAGACCCATCAGTATGTCCACACACACCCCCCCGTTGAGGGGATATCCCGCGTTCACTCCTTGTCAGCTTGGGCCCCCGGCGCTGGCTCCCATTTACCCCCTCCGGGTATGGACGGCTCCGGGATTATCCTGAGGGGGTGATCGCAGACATCAAGAAGCGTGCACTGCACCGCACGCGCATCCTCGAGGGCCAGCTCCGGGGCCTGGAGAAGATGATCGAGAACGAGGACTACTGCGTGGACATCATCACCCAGTCCCTCGCCATCCAGAAGTCGCTCGGCTCGCTCAACAAGCTGCTGGTCGAGAACCACCTCCGCACGCACGTGTCGGAGATGTTCGAGGAGGGCGGAAGCGCACGCGACGACGCCATTCTCGAACTGCTCAAGGTCTACGAGCTCTCCAACAACCGCGGCTGACCCGGCGAGCATGGCTGAGGAGCTCATCCGCATCGTCCGCGGAGACATCACCGACGAGACCGTGGATGCGATCGTCAACGCCGCCAACAGCTCACTGCTGGGCGGCGGAGGGGTGGACGGCGCCATCCACCGGCGAGGCGGGCCGGCCATCCTCGCGGCGACGAGGCAGCTGCGTGCCACCACGCTGCCGGACGGGTTGCCCACGGGCCAAGCGGTGGCAACCACGGCGGGCGACCTCCCAGCGACCTGGGTCATCCACACGGTCGGACCGGTGTGGTCGGTGCGCGAGGACCGCACTCCGCTGCTGCAGAACGCGTATCGGTCCTCGCTGCGGGTCGCCCGGGAGCTGGGCGCCCGGACGGTCGCCTTCCCGGCGATCTCCGCCGGGATCTACGGCTGGCCCATGGACGACGCGGCACGGATCGCGATCAGCACCGTGCGCGCCGTGCTCTCCTCGGGAGTCGGATCGGTCGAGCACGTGCGCTTCGTCTTGTTCTCGGACGCGGCGTTCGACGCCTTCCGCACGGCGGCCGGCGAGTGACGGACGTCCACGCCGAGGACGTGGGGACGGAGGAGGCGCTCGAGCGCCTCCGGACGCTGCTGCGCATCCCGACCGTGTCGCGCACTCCCGTCGCGGAGACCGACTGGGCCGCCTTCGACCGTTTCGCGGACGCCCTGCCCACGCTGTACCCGGCCCTGCACGAGGTCCTCGAGCGTGAACGGCACGGGCACTCCCTGCTGTACCGCTGGCGCGGCCATGCGGACGGCGCCCCGACCGTGCTCATGGCCCACTACGACGTCGTACCGGCGACCGACGAGGGCTGGACGCATCCCCCGTTCGCCGGCGAGATCACCGGAAGCGGCGAGCAGCGGGTGCTCTGGGCCCGCGGCGCCATCGACGACAAGGGCGCGCTCGTCGCGATCCTGGAGGCAGTGGATGGCCTGGTGCGCCAGGGCTTCCGGCCGGCGAACGATGTGTACCTGAGCTTCGGGCACGACGAGGAGACGGTCGGCTCCGGAGCGAAGGCCATCGCCGCCGTGCTCGCCGGCCGCGGCATCCATCCGGCGCTCGTGCTCGACGAAGGCGGCGCGGTGGTGGAGCGCATCTTCCCGGGCGTGAGCGCCCCGATCGCCGTGGTGGGCGTGAGCGAGAAGGGCATCACGAGTGTCCGGCTCACCGTCGAGCAGCACGGAGGCCACGCCTCCACTCCCCCGCGGATGACCGCGACCGTCCGGCTGGCGAGGGCCATCACCCGCCTCGACGCGCGGCCGTTCCCCTCCCGGCTGAGCGAGACCAACCTGCGGATGGTGGAGACGCTCGGAGCGCACGCGACCGGTCCCCTGCGTGCGGTGTTCACCCGCGCCCGCCGGCTGCAGCCGGTGCTGCGCGCCGTGCTCGGACGGCTCAGCGACGAGACCCGCGCGATGGTCCGGACCACGACGGCGGTCACGCAACTGCACGGCAGTCTCGCTGCGAACGCGCTACCCGAGGTCGCGGAGGCGATCGTGAACACGCGTATCGCCGTCGGATCGACGGTCGCGGAGACCCTCGACCATCTGCGCCGCGCCATCCATGACGACGCCGTGCGCGTGGAGGCGGTGGATGCGAGCGAGCCCTCTCCGGTGTCGCCGTCGGAGGGTCCGGAATGGGACCGGCTGGCCGCCGCGATCGCCGCCGTGCACCCCCGGGCGATCGTCACGCCGTACGTCATGCTGGGCGCGAGCGACAGCCGGCACTTCACCGGACTCTGCGATGCCGTGTACCGCTTCACGCCGTTCGAGCTGAGCGCGGAGGAGCGCGCCGCCCTGCACGCGCGCGACGAGCGCATCCACGTCGCCACCTGGCTCCGCGGCATCGCCGTCTACGAGCGCCTGCTCCGCGCCTCCTGACCCGCGCGCCCATCGCCCACCGTCGAGTCCGCAGAGATTGCACGGCCGCGCGGCGTTTCGCGTGCAGTCTTTGCGGACTCGATGGTGGGGATGGAGCGCGGGGAGGGTCAGGCGGCGCCGCCGAGGTCGGGGAGGGTGATGGCGCGGCTGTTCGGGGGGAGATCGCGGAGGCGCTCGAGCGCGGGTGCGAGCTCGGCCGCCCAGACGCGGTAGCCCTCGGTGTTCAGGTGGAGGCGGTCCTCCGTGTAGGCGGGGTTGAGCTCGCCGTCCTCCAGCGCCATCGCGGGCCAGAGGTCGAGCCAGCCGGCGTGCACCGTCGGCGCGAACTGCCACAGGTGGCGGTTGATGTCGCGGATCTGGTCGGCGAACTCGTGCCCGCGCGGCATCACTGACTGCACGAGGATGCGTGTTTCCTGCAGGTCCTTGCGCAGGGTCACGAGCATGGTCTCGATGTTGCGGACGACATGCTCCACCGACCGGCGCCAGGCGAGGTCGTTGGTCCCGATCAGCAGCGCGATGGTCGCCGGGCGCGCGTCGATCACATCGTCGAGGCGCGCGAGCACGTCGTCGGTGGTGTCCCCCGCTGCCCCGAAGTTGCGGACCACCTCACCGGGGAGGAGCGCGCCCCAATCGCCGCCCTGGGTCAGGCTGTCCCCGACCAGGGCCAGCTCACCGCGCTCCGGACCCCACCCCTGCTCCGGTCTCGACTCCTCCGGCATCCCGCACTCCCCTCGTCGTACCCCATCCTCCCCCACTACCGCGGGCAGAGGAAGGAACGGGCACGGAAAGGAGGCGCCGCCGCGGCCGTCCTACAGCAACGACTTGGTGTGCCAGACGGTCTTCGTCTCGGTGAAGAATGCGATCCGGTCGAGCGACGGAGCGGCCGCGTCGGCACCGTTCTCCGGCGGGAGCACGCGCTTCAGCGTGTCGGCGGCCGCGATCTGCAGGTCCACCCAGTCGAGGTCGCCCGCACCGACCAGGTCCAGCGCGTTGACGTCGGCGTGCGAGGCCAGCCACGGCGCGATCTCGTCCGGCGAGCCGGTGAGGATGTTGACGACGCCGCCCGGCACATCGCTCGTCGCGAGCACCTCGCTGAGGCTGATCGCCGAGAGCGGGAAGCGCTCGCTGGCGATGACCACGACGGTGTTCCCCGCCACGAGCGCCGGTGCGATCGCACTGACGAACCCGAGCAGGCTGGAGTCCTGCGGCGCGACGATCGCGACGACGCCGGTCGGCTCCGGCACCGAGATGTTGAAGTACGGGCCGGCGACCGGGTTGGCGTTGCCCGCGACCTGCGCGAACTTGTCCGCCCATCCCGCGTACCAGACCCAGCGGTCGATCGCCTCGTCGACCTGCGCGGCGGCGGCGGACGCCGAGGCGCCCTCCGCCTTCTGGATCTCGTCGACGAACTGCGCCCGGCGGCCTTCCATCAGTTCGGCGATGCGGTACAGCACCTGGCCGCGGTTGTAGGCGGTCGCGCCGGACCAGCCGGAGACGGCGGCGCGGGCGGCGACCACCGCATCCCGGGCGTCCTTGCGGGAGGCTTTGGCCGCGTTGGCCAGGAACGCGCCCTTCGCGGTCACCACCTCGTACGTGCGGCCGGACTCGCTGCGCGGGAACGCGCCGCCGATGTAGAGCTTGTAGGTCTTCGGAACGGCCAGGCGGGTCATCGAACGGCTCCCTTGCGAGTGAGACGGGCGGGGATGGATGCGGCGGCCGGCAACGACCGCCCGGGCACCAGATACGCGCCCAGGCCGTGCCGGCCGCCCTCGCGCCCGTAGCCGGACTCCTTGTAGCCGCCGAACGGGCTGGCCGGGTCGAAGCGGTTGAAGGTGTTCGCCCAGACCACACCGGCGCGCAGCTTGTCGGCGACGGCCAGGATGCGGCTGCCCTTCTCCGACCAGATGCCGGCCGAGAGCCCGTACGGCGTGTTGTTGGCCTTGGCGATCGCCTCCGCCGGCGTACGGAACGTCAGCACCGACAGCACCGGCCCGAAGATCTCCTCGCGGGCGATCCGGTGGCTGGTGGAGACGTTGTCGAAGATCGTCGGCGCGAACCAGAAGCCGTTCTCCGGGATGGCGCACTCCGCCGTCCAGCGCTCCGCGCCCTCCGCCTCGCCGATGTCCGAGAGCTCCCGGATGCGCTGAAGCTGCTCGGCCGAGTTGATCGCGCCGATGTCGGTGTTCTTGTCGAGCGGATCGCCGAGGCGCAGCGTGGAGAGACGCCGTTTCAGCCGGTCGACGACCTCGTCGTGGATGGACTCCTGGACGAGGAGCCGGCTGCCGGCGCAGCAGACGTGACCCTGGTTGAAGAAGATGCCGTTCACGATTCCCTCGACCGCCTGGTCGATGGGCGCGTCGTCGAAGACGATGTTCGCCGCCTTGCCGCCGAGCTCCAGGGTCAGCTTCTTGGATGTCCCGGCGACCGAGCGCGCGATCTCCCGGCCGACAGCGGTCGAGCCGGTGAAGGCGACCTTGTTCACGTCGGGGTGCGCGACGAGCTCGCGGCCGGTCTCGCCCGCTCCCGTCACGATGTTGACGACACCCGCCGGCAGGCCAGCCTGCTGCACGATCTCCGCGAACAGCAGCGCGGTGAGCGGGGTCGTCTCAGCGGGCTTCAGCACGACCGTGTTGCCGGCTGCGAGTGCCGGGGCGATCTTCCAGGCCAGCATCAGCAGCGGGAAGTTCCACGGGATGACCTGCGCGGCGACGCCGAGGGCGCGGGGCGCGGGGCCGAGGCCCGCGTGGTCGAGCTTGTCGGCCCATCCCGCGTAGTAGAAGAACCAGGCCGCGACGAGCGGGATGTCCACATCCCGGCTCTCCTTGATCGGCTTGCCGTTGTCGAGGCTCTCGGCCACGGCCAGCTCGCGGGAGCGCTCCTGGAGGAGGCGGGCGATGCGGAACAGGTACTTGCCGCGGTCGCTGCCGCTCATCCGCGACCAGACGCGGTCGTAGGCACGGCGCGCGGCGGCGACCGCCGCATCCACGTCGGAGGCGTCGGCGGTCGCGATGGTCGCGATCCGCTCCTCCGTGGCCGGCGAGATGGTCTGGAACGGCGTGCCGTGCCCGGCCACGAACTCGCCGTCGATGAACAGCCCGTACTCGTCGCGCAGGTTCAGGATCGACCGCGACTCGGGAGCCGGGGCGTATTCGAGGAAACTCATGTCAGATCCGCTTTCAGTCGATCGTCACGTAGTCGGCGCCGGAGTAGTGCCCGGTCGCCAGCTTCTGCCGCTGCAGCAGCACGTCGTTGAGGAGGCTGGAGGCGCCGAACCGGAACAGGTGCGGCTGCAGCCAGCGCTCCCCGACCGTCTCGGCCACGGTCACGAGGTACCGGATGGCGTCCTTCGACGAGCGGATGCCGCCCGCCGGCTTGACGCCGATCTCTTCGCCGGTGAGCCGGTGCCAGTCGCGCACGACCTCCAGCATCAGCAGCGTGACCGGGAGCGTCGCGGCGGGCGACACCTTGCCAGTGGACGTCTTGATGAAGTCGCCGCCGGCCAGGATGCTGAGCCAGGACGCGCGACGGACATTGTCGTAGGTGTTCAGCTCGCCGGTCTCCAGGATCACCTTGAGGTGCGCGTACGTGCCGTCGTCGCGGCGGCACGCCTCCTTCACCGCCACGATCTCGTCGAAGACCAGGCCGTAGCGGCCGGAGAGGAAGGCGCCGCGGTCGATGACCATGTCGATCTCGTCGGCGCCGGCGGCGACCGCGTCCGCAGTGTCGGCCAGCTTGACCTTCAGGGAGGCGCGTCCGCTCGGGAACGCCGTCGCGACCGCAGCGACGTTGATGCCGCCGCCGTGCCCGGCCGCGTCGCCCCCTGCACGCCGGATCGCACCCGCGTGGGCTGCGCCCAGCGCGTCCACCGCGTACGGCACCATGTCGCCGTACACGCACACGGCCGCGGGCCGCGGCGTCGTGAGGTCCGACGGATCGGGGGTGAGCGCCTTCGCCACGAGCGAGCGCACCTTGCCCGGGGTGTCCGCGCCCTCGAGGGTCGTCAGGTCGATGAGCTCGATGATCGTGTCGAGCGCGCGCTTCTTGCTGCTCGTCTTGATCGAGCGGGTGCCGAGGCCGGCGGCGCGCTGTTCGAGCCCCACCGCATCCACCCCCGGGATGCCGCTCAGATAGCGGCGCAACGACCCCTCGGTCAGGTCGCCGCCGAGCACGTCGACGGCGCGGGCCGCCGGCGCGAGCGTGCGCACGGGCGGCGTTGTCTCGATGGTCACGTGGTCCTCCAGGTGCTGCTGAATCCGGCCATCAGGCCGGGGTGCTCGGGACTGTGCGCCCGAGCAGGTCGTTGGCGGTCGATTCATCGGTGATCAGGATGGTGCAGAGCCCGCTCGCGACGACGGCGTGCGCGACACTGTGCTTGGGCTCGCCGGCGATGACCGCGATGGAGGTGCGCGCCGCACGCAGCTCGTCCAGGCTGAGACCGAGGGTGCGGGAGTTCAGCTCGGGATCGGCCACCTGGCCGTCCTCGGTGATGAAGCGGCCGACCACATCGCCCACCGCTCCCTTCTCGGCCAGCGCCGCGACATCCTCGACCGAGAGGTAACCCGAGTCGACGTGGACGGAGCTGGTGTCGACGACGCCCGCGCTGAACAGGTACGCGTTGGCGGCGCGGGCGAGCTCGAGGACGCTCTGCACCGAGCGGTCGGCCTCGATCGCCCTGCGGGTGGCGGCATGCTCGAAGATCGCCGGGCTCGGCAGCAGGGTCGCGGTGCCCTGCGCCTTGCGCGCGATGACCACGGCCGTGTCGGCCGCGGCGGTGGCCTGCCGTGTGGAGGAGACGCTCCCGTTGATCTGGACCGGGTTCACGCCGACGGCCCAACCGGGCCGCAGCCGCGCCGCGACGGCGTGCAGCGTGCGGCCCCAGCTCACACCGAGGGTCCGCGGGACGGGGCGCAGGGTGGTCAGGTAGTCGGCGGCGGCTTGCGCGACCCTCCCCTGCACCTCGGAGTCGGACTCGGCGGCCGGCACGACCACCGCATCCATGAGACCGTAGAAGGCGCAGAGCTCGCGCTCCAGCGAGAACCGCCGCGCGCTCGGGTGCACGATCTCGATGCGTACGAAACCGTTCTCGCGGGCGGCGACCAGCAGGCGGCCGACCTTCCAGCGCGAGACGTTGAGGGCGACGCCGATCTCATCCTGCGTCTTGCCGGCTTCGTAGTAGAGCTCCGCGGCTTTGACGGCGAGGATCTCGTCCGTATCGTTCAGTGCCACCTCACCAGCTTAGGAAGGGGATGCGCGCAGGAGCAACATGTGCGTGGTCACTGCTCAAATGAGCACGCACCGATTCGTTTATCGTTGGGTCGTGCCTTCAGACCCCACGCCTGCCGCCACGACCGGCGCCACCCCCTACGCACTCGCCGTCGACTTCGGCGGAACCAAGGTGGAGGCGGCCCTGGTGGATGCCGACGGGCGCCTCGTCGCCGGATCGCGCCACCGCCGGCCCACCGGACGGACAGCGACCGTGCCCGAGCTGGAGGAGTCGGTGGGCGGCGTCGTGGGCGCGAGCGCCGCATCCCTCCCGGCGGATGGCCGGATCGTCGGCGTCGGCATCGGCAGCGCCGGTCCCGTCGACCGCAGGCTCGGCCTCGTGTCCCCGCTGAACGTCCCGCACTGGCGCGACTACCCGATGCGCGACTTCGTGGCGCGGGTCGCCGCGGAGCTGGGGCTCGACGTGCCGGTGACGCTCGAAATGGACGGCGTGGCCATCACCATGGCGGAGCACTGGGTGGGCGCGGCGCAGGGCGTCGACAACGTGATGGGCATGGTCATCTCCACCGGGATCGGCGGCGGGCTCATCGTCGGCGGTCGCGTGATCACGGGACCGACCGGCAACGCGGGCCACATCGGCCATGTGGAGGTGGGCGAGCTCCGCGGCGAGGACACCTTCGGCAACCCCTACGCACTGGAGGCCATGGCGTCCGGCCCGCACACCGTCGCGTGGGCGCGACAGCACGGCTTCGCGGGCGCGACGGGCGAAGAGCTGGCCGCCGCCTACGCCGCGGGCGACCCCGTCGCCCGTGCGGCCATCGCGCGCACCGGCCAGGCGGTCGGCCGGGCGATCGCGTCGGCCACCGCACTCCTCGACCTGGAGCTGGTGGCGATCGGGGGCGGGTTCTCGCACTCGACTCCGGACCTCTTCGACCACATGCGCTCGGTCGTGGGGCAGCACTACTTCCCGTTCGTGCGCAAAGTCCGCATCGTCCCGTCCGCCCTCTCCTCTGAGGGCCCCCTCATCGGTGCGGCCGCCCTCATCCACCGCGCCCACCTCCTCCCCTAGCCGCGCGCCTGCGCCCCACCATCGAGTCCGCAAAGACTGCACAGAATCGGCTCGAAAACGTGCAGTCTTCGCGGACTCGATGGTGGGGCGGGGGGCGAGGGGGGTTAGTCCTCGAGGTCTGTCTCTTATACACATCTCCGAGCCCACGAGACACTCGCTAATCTGGGGGGGCGTGTTTTTGTTTGGGGGGGGG
>NZ_JBNDHX010000009.1:0-63807 GCF_056755275.1 Leifsonia sp. HAY1-4F | reverse complement strand
CCTCAACATCAGCCTCAACACCGTCAAGACGCACGTCCGCGCGATCTACCGCAAGCTCCAGGTGGATGGCCGAAGCCGAGCCGTGGACAAGGCGCACCAGCTCAACCTCCTCTGAGTCGTCCCGGCGCGATCCCGCGAGGCACCATTCGTGACGAATGTCGCCCTGCGCCGCGTCGGAGTGCACATTCGTGACGAATCCTGCGGGGAGGAAGATCACCCGTTCCGGGCGATTACAGCGGCCCCGCCCGAGGAGAGGATCCGGGTAGGTCTTGTCACTGTCTCTGGGGGTCACATCGTGAAGTCCGTCCTTTTCCGCCGTCCGCTTCCGGGTACGGAAGGGAGGGGATCGGGATGGCGCCGCGCACTTCTGCGGCCGGCCGCGACCGGCGGCGCACTCGCCGTCCTGCTCGGCGGCGCCGGCCTCTGGGCGCTTCCCGCGCAGGCCGCCGTCGGCGACCAGTCGGCCGCCACCGGCCAGTACCTGAGCGGCTCGCTGCTCGGCCTCGACGCCGCGCTCGTCGCATCCCTCGGGGGTGAGGCGGCCGTGAGCAACGGGACGGCTGACCAGACGAACGCGAACAACCTGGACGTCGGCGCGCTGGGCGCCGTCACCCTCACCGCGCCGGGCGGCATCCAGCTTCCCCTCGATCTCGGGAGCGCCGGGGTCGTCGGCCAGTACGCGTCGGCGCTGCAGGACGGATCCTCGGTCGGCGCTTCGGGCCTGATCTCCTCCGCCGGCGCCATCGGCACCGGAATCACCCCTGCCCCGGGCGTCGCTCCCGGCCCGCTGAGCCTGAACCTCGCCCAGGCGGTCTCGACGCTGGGGCTGCCGACCGCGACCCTGGACGAGCTGTCCCAGCTCGACCTGACCGCCGGCGTCGCCGCCGCACAGGCCGCCCAGGCAGCGCCCGGCGCCGCCACCGGCTCCTACTCGCTGGCGAACGTCGGACTCACCTTCCAGAGCCCCACGCTCGCCGCCCTCGCCGCAGCGATCAACACGCAGGTCGGGACCGTCCAAGGTGCAGTGGATGGGCTGGCCGGGCCGACCGGGACGCTCGCCACCTCGCTGGATGCGCTCCCGATCGGCGGGGTCCTGTCGACGACCGCCACGGTCGGCGCCTCCGACCTGCAGGCGGACATTGCGCCTCTGCTCACCGGGCCGATCACGGATCCGGCGAATCCCGGTGTGACCATCGACCTCTCGACCGGCACCGTCACGGTCGACCTCGGCCAGCTCACAGCACTGGAAGGACTGGCGCCGGGCACGGAGCTGCTGAGTGCGCCGGTCATCGCGGATCTCGGCACCCGCATCTCCGGGGTCGTCGGCTCGCTGGTCACCCGCGTCGAGAACACGCTGACCACGACCGTCGACGGCCTCTCGGTCACCGCGGTCACCAGCCTGCTCGGAGCGCCGGTCGTCACGGTCGACTCGACCATCGGTCAGCTTCTCGCCGGCGACACCTCTGGGATCGCGCTCGCCGGAGCCGGCGTCGGGCTGCCGGTCGGCACGGTGCTCAGCGCGCTGACCACGCCGCTCACCGGCGTCGGCACCGCCATCTCGGCGATCGGCCCGGCGGTCATCGCCCCGGTGACGAGTACGCTCCTCCCGGCACTCGATCCCGTGCTGAGCCAGGTGCTCTCGCTCACGGTCAACAACCAGGCGACCACCGGCGGTGTGTTCACCGAGACCGCGTTGCGCGCCACGGTCCTTCCGGCGGCGGCGGCACTCACCCTCGACGTGGCGAACGCCAGCGTCGGCCCGAACGCGGTCGTCGCCGCTCCGGTCGCCACCTCCCTCACCCCCGACAGCGGACCCGAGGCGGGCGGCCAGACGGTGACCATCACGGGATCCGGCTTCACCGGCTCCACGGGGGTCACCTTCGACGGAACGCCGGCCACCGCCTTCACTGTGGTCGACGACACGACGATCACCGCGACGACCCCGGCCCACACTCCTGGCGCTGTGGATGTGGTGGTGCAGCACCCCGCCGGCGACTCCGTCCCGCTCACCTACACGTATCTCGCCGCTCCCACCATCGCCTCGGTGACTCCTCCGCAGGGTCCGCAGACGGGCGGCACGCTGGTGACCATCACCGGAACCGGCTTCACCGGGACGACCGACGTCACCTTCGGGGGGACGCCCGCGGCGTCCTTCACGGTCGTGAACGACACGACGATCACCGCGACGACCCCCGCGCACCTTCCCGGCGCGGTCGGAGTGGTGGTCACCGCCCCGGGTGGGCAGTCCGTTCCGGGTGACTTCACCTTCCTACCGGTGGTGAACGCTCCGGTGATCACGGGACTGGCGCCGGATCACGGACCCTTCACGGGCGGTACGGCCGTGACCATCACGGGCGGCGGCTTCACCGGTGCGACCGCAGTGACGGTCGACGGGACTCCGGTGCCGTTCACCGTCGTCGGTGACGGCACGATCACCATCGTGACCCCGCCGCACGCCGTCGGGCCCGTCCCGGTCGTCGTCACCACGCCGGCCGGCGCGACGCCGCCCGCGACGTTCACCTACGACCCGGGCACCACGGTCACCGGCGTGACCCCGGGCACGGGCCCGGAGAGCGGCGGAACGACCGTCACCATCACGGGCGGCTGCTTCACGGGAGCGATCGGGGTGCTCTTCGGCACCACTGCGGCCAGATCGTTCACCGTGGTCGACGACGCGACCATCACGGCCGTGTCGCCCGCCGGCACCGGGACGGTCGGCGTCACCGTCGTCGGAGCCCCGGCCTGTGGCGCCGCCACCCTGCCCGCCGCCTTCGTCTACACGTCGGCGGCAGGCGGGACCGGCACGACCGGAACCGGTGGGACCGGCTCACTCGCCTCGACCGGATCCACCTCACCGACGACTCCGTTGCTGGCGTTCGCCGGACTGCTGCTCCTCGCCGGAGCGGCTCTGGTGATCGACCCCCGACGTCGCCGGGCACTCTGACGCCGGCGCGCTGACAGCGCGGGTGTAGAACGAAGGGCCCGGTCGGCCGAAAGCCGACCGGGCCCCCTTCGCGTCGGTCCGTCGCGGCAGGCCGAGCCCCCGCGAGCCGCCGCGTGGCTCAGCAGTACCCGAGGGACCCGTCCGGCCGTCGCGGCACGCGCCGCTCCCAGTGGACGTAGTCGTCGGTCGCCAGGGCCGTCTCGTCGATCTCGATGCCCCATCCCGGCCGGTCCGGCCGCAGGTCGAGGTGGCCGCCGACCGGAAGGTACGGGTCGGGACACCACGATGTCTCGTCGAGCTTGTACTCGAGGATGGAGAAGTTGCTGCAGGCGGCGGCGAAGTGGAGGTTGTGCGCGGTCGCCAGCGGACCCATCGGGTTGTGCGGTGCCACCATCGTGTAGTGGGCCTCGGCGAGCACGGCGATGCGGCGCAGCTGCGAGATGCCGCCGACGACGCAGATGTCCGGTTGCACGATGTCCGCGCCGCCGGCCGTCAGCAGGTCGAGGAACTCGTTGGGGGAGTACAGGCTCTCTCCCGTCGCGAGGGGCACATCCAGCCGGCTCCGCAGGTATCCCCACGCCTGCTTGTTCTCGGGGCGGATGGGCTCCTCCAGGAACATCGGCTGCCACGGGGCGAGGGCGTTGCCGAGCGCGATGGCCTGATGCGGCTCGAAGATCTTCGCATGCGCGTCGAACGCGAAGTCCCAGGCGGGGTCGCAGGTCTCGCGCACAGCGCGGAAGTACTCCGCGCTCTCCTGGACGACGAGTCCCCAGCGCCGGTCGAACAGGTCGCTGCGGTAGGGGCTGAGCTTGAACGCGTCGAAGCCGTACCGCTCGGACTGCTCCGCGCAGATGTCCCGCACCGCCGCGGGATCGGGCGCGGTGTAGACGCCGCTGTAGACGCGCACCCGATCGCGGACTGCGCCGCCGAGCAGCGCATAGACCGGCACACCGAGTGCTTTCGCGGCGATGTCCCACAGGGCGTGGTCGACGGCGGAGATCGCAGCCAGGCCCAGTGCGCCCTGCGGGAAGCGGGCCGTGCGGAGCAGCTTCTGTGACAGGAACTCGACGCGGCGCGGGTCCTCGCCCGCCAGCTGCAGCTCCAGGTAGTCGAGCAGCGGCGGGAGGGCGCGGTCGGGACCGTGGTTGTAGGCCTCGCCCCAGCCGTGCACGCCCTCGTCGGTGTCGATGCGGACGAGGAGGCGCGGCCGGTCGCCGACCCGCTGCATGAAGCTCGAGATGCGCTCGATCCTCATGCGCCGACCGCCGCCGAAGCCGTCGCGGAGGCCGCCGCCGAAGCCGTCGCCGAGCCGACCGCAGCGTCCGCCCGCCACTGGTCCAGGATGACGCTGATCTCGGCACGCACGCTGTCGCCGACCGGGCGGCTGGGCGGCCGCACCTGGCGATCGCAGAGGCCCAGCTGCGCCATCGCCTCCTTGACGACGCTCACGTTGTTGGCCGATCGTGCATCGGCTCGCAGCTCCTCGAACCGCGCGATCCGGCGGAGGATCACGTCGGCAGCGGCGTAGTCGCCGGCCCGGAGCTCATCCCGCAGGCCCAGCGAGATGCCGGGGTCGACGTTGACGAGGCCGGACGTGAAGCCGTCGGCTCCGTGCACCGCGTACGAGAGGGCATACGGCTCGGCCAGTCCGGCGATCCAGACGAAGCGCTCGGGGCCTGCGGCATCCCGTACGGCGGCGAAGACGGTGGGGTCCGGGATGGCGTACTTGACGCCCACGATGTTGGGGGCGATGTCGCCGAGCCGGCGGAGCATCTCGCCGGTGATCCACTCGGAGCGCACGTAGAGCACGAAGGCCAGGTCCGGCTGCGTGGCGGCGATGGCCCGGTGGTACTCGATCCAGCCCTCGGCCGACTGGTGGGGATGCAGCGGCTGGTGGATCATCGCCATCCGCACCCCGTGCTCGGCGGCGACGGCGAGGTCGGCGGCCGCTTCCGCGATATCGTGACCGACCCCGACCAGCAGGTCCGCATCCCCGGCAGCCCGTGCGGAGGCGGCGATGAGTGCACGCCGTTCGGCGGGGGAGAGGGCGTAGAACTCGCCGGTGTTCCCGTTCGGAGTCAGAGTGCGCACACCGTGGCGGACGAGGCGCTGCAGCAGCGCCTCGTACGTGTCGAGGTCGACGGAGCCGTCGGCGGAGTAGGGCGTGACGGGAATCGCGACGACATCGGCGAGGGCTTCCCGTTGGGCGGCGAACGTCATTTCACTCCCTGCAGCTGGCGGATCGCCAGGGCCTCGAAACTGCGGATGTGCTCGAGCACCCGGGTGGATGCGGCGGACGGGTCACCGGCCGCGACGGCCTCCAGGATCTGCTGGTGCTCTCCGGCCTCTTCCTCCCAGCTGGGACGACGGGTCCAAGCGTTCACCGTGATCAGCGCGGTCTGCTCGCGGAGCCCATCCAGAGTGGACACCAGGATGTCGTTTCCGCAGCCCGCGTAGAGCTCCCGGTGGAAGTCCCGGTTGGCGAGGCTCCGCTCGGCCTCGGTCTCGGCCGCGTCCGCTCGCCGCAGCGCCGACCGGGCGGCCTCGACGTCGGCACCGTTCTCGACGGTGCGGGCGACCGCGGTCGGTTCCAGCAGCGCACGCATGTCGAACACGTTGTACGCCATCTGCGGATCGACGACCCGGACGGTGGCGCCGCGGTACTCGCTCATGGTGACGAGGCCCGCTCCCGACAGCGTCTTGAGCGCCTCCCGCACCGGAGTCTTCGAGATCCCGAAGCGCTCGGCGAGGTCGGCCTCCACCAGGGGCTGCCCGGCGGGAAGCTCGCCGGAGAGGATCGCGAGCCGGAGCGCCTGGACGACCAAGCCCGTCCGCGAGGCCGACTGCGTGAGCCGGGTGATCGGACTGTCCATGAACTTCCCTTTCGGTGTATGGTGCTGCGTACACCATGCATAGTATATGATCGACCCGTCGGAGGGAACCACCCTCGACGAGCGATCTTCCCACTTCACAACTCCCATTCATCGGAGAGGAAACGCAATGACGCGTCATGTACCCGCGGCCGGTGGCCGTTCGCTCCCCCTGCGGCGGGTCGTCGCCGCCGCCTCGGCCGCCGTCCTGATGCTCGGCCTGGCCGCCTGCTCGAACAGCGGAGGAGGCGGAGGAGGCGACAGCGAGAAGAAGGTCGCCCTGCAGCTCTGGGACACCGACACGCGCCCCGACCGCACCGCCAATCTCAAGGCGCTCATCGCGATGTTCGAGAAGGTGAACCCGAACATCACGATCAGCTATCTCGGCCTGCCGACCGACTCCTACATGCAGAAGCTCAGCACCGCCATCGCGACCAAGTCCACACCGGACCTCGTGACGCCGAAGGCCTCGGATGTCGCCGCGCTCGTGGCGCAGAACGCCCTCGCGCCGCTCGACGACCGGCTGGCCGGCTCGTCGATCGCCAAGAAGATCGACCCGAACATGCTGAAGTCCGCCAAGGCCGCGGCGCCCGACGACAAGCTCTACCTGACTCCGGCCACGGCGCTCGCCGACGCGATCTACTACCGGGCGGACTGGTTCCAGCAGGCGGGACTGAGCAAGCCGGCGACCTGGGACGACTTCTTCTCCGACGCCTCCACTCTGACCGATCCGTCCGCCGGACGTTTCGGCTACACGATCCGCGGCGGCGCCGGCTTCTTCTCGCAGTTCGTGCAGATGGTCTACCCGATGGCCGGAGTCGGCACCTTCTTCGACAGCAAGGGACGCTCCACGCTCGACTCTCCGGCGGTCGTCGCCGCGACCGAGAAGTACGTCTCGCTCTACGCCAAGGACACCGCGAAGAGCGACCTCACCGCCGACTTCAAGACGATGGTCGCGCAGTTCGACAACGGCGGCGCCGCCATGCTCAGCCACAGCATCGGCTCCTATCCGACCCACATCGCGGCGCTCAAGCCGAGCCAGGTGGGCGTCGTCGGCACCTTCCCCGCAGACAACGGCAAGACGATCGTGACGGGCCAGATGGTGACCGGCTTCGGGATGTTCAAGGCCAGCGCGCACCAGGATGCGGCGTGGAAGTTCCTCGAGTTCACGATGAGCAAGGAGGGCAACTCGTTCTGGGCGCAGAAGTCCGGCTACCTGCCCGGCAACACGGATGTCGCGAAGGAGAGCTGGGTCGCCTCCAACCCGGCCATGACGGCCGCTCTGGACACCCAGAAGGCCAAGAACGCCACCGTGCTGCAGCAGCCGTACTACCTGCCGCAGTTCAGCGCGATCACGACCACCGACCTGCTGCCCAAGTGGCAGAAGGTGCTGCAAGGCGACGAGAGCGCGAAGGCATTCCTCACGGACGCGGCCACGCAGCTGACCGCCGCGCAGCAGGACTACCTCAAGCGAAGCAAGAAGTAGCCGGAAGGATCACGATGACGGTCGCTGTTCCCCGCCGGCGGAGCCCGCAGGGTGGGCTGAGCCCGAGCCCCCGGGGCCGCCCGAGCCCGCTCGCCCTGCGCACCCGGCTCTACCCTTACCTGCTGATCGCCCCGGCGGTGCTGCTGGTGCTGGTGTTCCTCGTGTACCCCGTGGCCAGCGTCTTCTTCTACAGCCTGCAGCACTCCAATGTGACGCAGCCGTGGAACGACGGCTTCGCGGGGCTGGACAACTTCACCCGGATGTTCGGCGACCCGCTGTTCTGGCAGAGCCTGCGGTTCACGCTCCAGTGGGTCCTGGTGGAGGTCGCCCTCCAGTTCGTCTTCGGGCTGGCGCTCGCCCTGCTGCTCAACCGGACGTTCGTCGGCCGGGGGATCGCGCGGGCGCTGACGTTCTCGCCGTGGGCGGTGTCGGGCATCCTGACGACCACCATCTGGATCCTGATCTACAACCCCGCCACCGGGATCGGCCGCTATCTGGCCGATCTCGGGATCGGGGAGCACGGCACCTCCCTCCTCTCCGGGCAGGGGACCACGTTCCTGGCCGTCGTCATCGCGGAACTGTGGAAGGGGGTTCCGTTCTTCGCGATCCTGATCCTCGCGGACCTGCAGTCGGTTCCCGGCGAGCTCTACGAGGCGGCGGATGTCGACGGCGCGGGGCCGCTGCGACGGTTCGTCTCGGTGACATGGCCGCACATCCGCCAGGCCGTCGTGCTCGCAACGCTGCTCCGCGGCGTCTGGGAGTTCAAC
The DNA here is from genome assembly GCF_056755275.1 of Leifsonia sp. HAY1-4F. Lineage (NCBI taxonomy): Bacteria > Bacillati > Actinomycetota > Actinomycetes > Micrococcales > Microbacteriaceae > Leifsonia > Leifsonia sp. HAY1-4F. The sequence goes on along the minus strand of NZ_JBNDHX010000009.1, from coordinate 55,740 downwards.
AACGTCGACCTCCTCTACACGCTGACCGGGGGAGGCCCGGCCAACTCGACGACGACGCTGCCTCTCTACGTGGCGCAGACCGCCATCCAGAGCAGGGACTTCGGCTACGGCTCGGCTCTCACCGTCGTGGCCTTCCTCCTGCTCACCTTCTTCTCGCTGCTGTACCTGCGTCTCACCAAGAGAGGAGCGGAGTCGTGACCCTGCTCGAAGACCCCATCGCGCGATCCCTGCCACTGGAGCCGACGCGACCCGGCGCCCCGGCCGAGCGCCGCCGCCCGCGTCGCCGCGGCCGGCGCGTGCTCGACCGGCTGAGCCTGTGGGTGCCGCTCGGCCTGTTCCTGCTCTTCACTCTGGTGCCGCTGTACTGGATGGTGCTGTTCGCCTTCCGGCCGTCCGGCTCCACCTCGCTGATCCCGTGGCCGATCACCTTCGACCACTTCGCGTCCGTGTGGAACGGCTCCGGATTCGGGATCTACTTCCAGAACAGCATCATCACCGCGGGGGCGACGCTGGTGGTCTCCACGATGATCGCGCTGCTCGGCGGCTACGCGCTGGCCCGCTTCGCCTTCCGCGGCAAGACGCTGTTCCTCGTCGTGATGCTCTGCACGCAGTTCATCCCCGGCGCGATGATGCTCATCCCGCTGTTCGAGATCTTCAACACGCTCGGGCTCACCAACAACCTGATCAGCCTCATCATCGCCGACACGGTCTTCCACCTGCCGCTGTCCCTGGTGCTGATGTCCGGCTTCATCCGCAATGTCCCGGTGGAGATCGAGGAAGCGGCGTGGGTGGACGGCTGCACCCGCGTCCAGGCCTTCCGGCTCGTGGTGCTGCCGCTGCTGAAGCCCGGGATCGTGGCGGTCGGCTCGTTCGCCTTCATCAGCGCCTGGAACAACTTCCTCTTCGCGCTGATGTTCATGAGCCAGCAGGACAGGTTCACCGTGCCGGTCGGCCTGAGCTACCTGCTCGGCGAGTTCGGCGCCGACTTCGGCGCCCTCGCGGCGGGTGGGCTGGTGGCGATCCTGCCGGTCGTCATCCTCTTCGCCTATGTGCAGAAATTCCTGGTCCAGGGCATGAGCGCCGGGGCGGTGAAGGGATGAGCGTGCACGAGACGGTGGCGGAGGCGGCAGCGGCGGCGGACGCACTGCGTGCGCTCGGGACGTCTGGACGTGCGGCTCTACTCCAGGGGATCGCCCACGGGCTGGATGACGCCCGAGCGTCGCTCATCAGCGCTGCGGTCGAGGAGACGCACCTGCCGGTCGCCCGGCTCGACGGCGAGGTGACGCGCACGGCGAACCAGGCGCGGTTGTTCGCCGAGATCCTGGAGGACGGCGACTACCTCGGACGCATCCAGGACGGGGACGCCCTGCGCCGCGTGCTCGTGCCGCTCGGGGTCGTGGCGGTGTTCGGCGCGAGCAACTTCCCGGTCGCGTTCGGAGTGCCGGGCGGCGACACCGTCTCGGCGCTCGCCGCGGGATGCCCGGTCGTCGTTAAGGCGCATCCCGGTCATCCGCGCACCAGCGTCCTCGCGTTCGAGGTCCTCCGGCAGGCCGTCGTCGTGGCGGGGCTCCCGGCGGGTGCGATCGGGATGGTGTGGGGCTTCGACGACGGCGCCCGGCTAGTCACGGACCCCGGCGTGGCCGCGGTCGGGTTCACCGGGTCGACCGCGGGAGGCCGTGCGCTCTACGACCTCGCCGTCTCGCGGCCGGCGCCCATCCCGTTCTTCGGCGAACTCGGGAGCGTGAACCCCGTGGTGATCAGTCCGGAGGCCGCCCGGCGTCGCCCGGAGGAGCTGGCCCGGACGCTGACGGAGTCGATCGTCGCCAGCACCGGACAGTTGTGCACCAAGCCGAACCTGCTGCTCGTCCCGGATGGCGCAGGCGAACTCGTGGCGCGCCTCCAGGAGCGGTTCGCCGCATCGGATCCCGCGGAACTGCTGAACGACGGCATCGCCGATCGCTTCGACTCCGCGCTGTCCGCGTGGGAGCACCGGGCGGGGGCGCGGTCGCTGGTGGAGTCGGGGCGCACGCCCGACGGCGTTCGCTCTGCGGCCCTCGTCCAGCTGGATGCGGAGGACGACGTGGCCGGCTTCGAGGAGGCCTTCGGACCGGCGACGGCGCTGCTGACCTACGGCGACCTGGAGCAGGCGGCAGGACGGATCGCCCGGATGCCGGGCCAGCTGACCGTCTCGGTCTTCGCCGAGGAGGACGAGCTTCCCGGCCTTGGGCCGCTGCTGGCCGCCGCCGAGCGCGTCGCCGGCCGCGTGGTGTTCGACCAGGTGCCGACCGGAGTCGCCGTCACCCGGTCGATGACCCACGGCGGACCGTATCCGGCCACCACCGCTGCCTCGTCGACGTCGGTGGGCGGCACCGCGATCGCGCGCTGGCTGCGGCCGGTCACCTACCAGAACGTCCCCCTGTCGCTGCTGCCGCCGGAGCTGCGCGCGCCGGAGCCCGCGCTCGCCGCCGGCGCTCACTGACCCGAGAGAGTGAACCAGACTCCGTAGCCGCCGGCGATGCACATCACGATCGCGGTGATCCATCCCAGGGTCTGGGACAGCCACCTGTTGCGGTACCTGCCCATGATGCCCCTGTCGCGGGCGATCAGCATCATGATCACGATGAACGGTCCGGCGGCGATTCCGTTGACGATCGCAGAGAGCACGAGCAACTGGATGGGGTTGCTGACGAACAGGGCGAACAGCGTCCCGATGATCATGCCTGCGACGAGGAGCAGGTAGAACAGCGGTGCTTTCCGGGGGCTGCGGTCGAAGCCCCACGGCTTCTCCAGGAGCCCGGCCATGCCGGCGGCCCCGGAGGCGGCGAGCACCGGGACCGCGAGGATGCCGGAGCCGATGAAGCCGACGGCGAAGAGCGCCCCGGCGTACTGGCCGGCGATGGGTTCCAGCGCCTTCGCCGCTTCCGCCGCGCTGGTGACGGTCTTGTGGTGCACCCCGAGGGTGGCGGCGGTGGCGGCGATGATCGCGAACATGATGAGGACCGAGAACACCATCCCGGTGAAGACGTCCAGCCGCCCGGTCCGGAGTCGTCGCCGGGCACCCGACGGCGTCCGCTCGCCCAGGGACGGCGCCCTGTCGCCGCCGAGGTCCTCCCCGCGGAGCTCCTCGATGCGCTGCGCCGTCTGCCAGAAGAACATGTAGGGGCTGATCGTGGTGCCGAGGACGGCGACGACGAGACCGAGGTAGGCAGGGGACCAGTGGAACTCGGCGCCGACGAGGCCGGCCAGCACCGACCCCCAGTCGACGTGGGTGACGAAGAGCACTCCGACGTAGACCAGGAGTGCCAGGCACAGCCACTTGAAGATCCGGCCGATCCAGTCGAAGGACCCGCCGATCAGCGCGACGGTGATCCCGACCCCGGCGATGGCCGACCAGAGCCCGGCCGGTCCTGCCCCGAGCAGGCGCATCCCCTGCCCGATGGCCATGAGGTCTGCGGAGAGATTCAGGACGTTCGCCACGATGAGCGCGGCGACCAGGACGACGATCACGGTCCTCGCGCCCCGGCCGAACCGCCGCCGGATGAGGCGGCCGAAGCTGTCGCCGGTCGCCAGCGCCATCCTGTCGCAGATCTCCTGGACGGCCATCATCATGGGAAGCGTCGCGGGCACGGTCCAGAGCAAGCCGTTTCCGTAGGAGGCGCCCGCCTGGGCGTAAGTCGCCACGCCCGAGGGGTCGTCGTCGGCCGCACCGGTCACCAGACCCGGGCCGAGCACGGAGAAGAAGCGGGCGAGTGGGTTCCGGCGGCGCGGTTCGTCGTCGCCTTTCGTGCGCTCGGCGCTGCTCTCCGTGTCCGTCGCCATGAGTCGTTCACTCCTTCGTGTCCGCCCCCAGTGCGTGACACGGTAGGCCCGATCGCCCGGATCCGCGCGCCCGCGAGCTTACAAATCTCTCAGAGAACCGAGCGCGCGCTCCATCGAGGGAGGCGAGATTCGTGACGAATGTCGCCTAAAACCGGCTCTAAAGGGACATTCGTGACGAATCTCGCCGCCCCTGCGCTAGGGGCGGTCGAGGCCCTCCAGCTGCAGGAGCCAAACACGGTCGGGGTGGGAGAGCGGGGCCTGGAGGCCCGCGGTACGCAGGGCGCGGCCGGTGAGCTCGAGGCGGCCCGCTGCAGCCTCCTCGTACCACGGCGGCACGCGCTCGCCGCCCTGGGGGCCGCCCAGGGAGGACGGGGTGACGCGGTAGCGGCGGGCGTCGTCGAGGCCGCGGACGGTGATCCGTCCGAGCGGGGCCGCGTCGGAGCGGCCCACGAAGGCCAGCGCGTACAGGGCCCGATCGCGATCGGGTGCCACGACGCCGCTCACCCAGAGGGTCGGATCCACCTCGTCCATTCGCACGAGCTCGCCGCCGTGCAGGAGGTCGCGGTTCTCGCGGTGGAACGCGATCCACTCGGTCAGCTCGGCGAACTCGGTGTCGGACGCCGTGGTCAGGTCCCACTCGACGCCCAGGTGGCCGAACAGCGCCGTGGCGGCGCGGAAGGCCAGGTCGTGGTGGCGGTGCGTGGTGTGCGATGTGGGAGCCCCGATGTGGGAGCCGAGCAGTTCGGGCGGGAGGAGCTGCTGCGTCCAGCGCATCATCTCCTGCCGCTCGAGCGGATCGTTGCAGTCGGAGACCCACACCCGGTCGGTCCGCTCGAGGACGCCCAGGTCCACCCGCGCGCCGCCGGAGCTGCAGGCCTCGATCTCGAGCCCGGGGCAGCGGTCCTTCAGCTCGTCCATCAGCCGGTAGGCGGCGAGGGTCTGGCCGTGCACGCCCGGCGCACCGTCCGGCGCGGTGCCGGCGTCCGCGAGGTCCCGGTTGTGGTCCCACTTGATGTAGGCGATGTCGTCGGAGGCGAGGATGTCGACCAGCCGATCGCGCACGTACGCATACGCATCGGGGTTCGCCAGATCGAGCACCTGCTGGTGGCGCGACTCGACAGGCAGCCGGCCGCCGGTCTGCATGATCCACTCGGGATGCGCGCGCGCCAGGTCGGAGTCCAGGTTGACCATCTCGGGCTCGAACCAGAGCCCGAACTCCATCCCGAGCGCCTGGACGTGATCGATCAGCGGCGTGAGCCCGTCCGGCCAGACCGTCTCGTCGACGTACCAGTCGCCGAGGCCGGCGCTGTCGTCGCGGCGGTGGCGGAACCAGCCGTCGTCGAGCACGAACCGTTCGACGCCGGCCGCGGCGGCGCGCTCCGCGAGTGCGCTCAGCTTTCCGAGGTCGTGGTCGAAGTAGACCGCCTCCCAGACGTTGAGGGTGACCGGGCGAGGACGTCGTGGATGCTGCGGCCGGGCACGCAAGTGCTGGTGCAGCCGCCGGGCCTGGTCGTCGAGCCCATCCCCGTACACGCCGTAGATCCAGGGGCTGCGGTAGCTCTCGCCCTCTGTGAGGCGGATCTCGCCGGGGAGCAGCAGCTCGCCGCCGCCGAGGATCTGCTCGCCGCCGGAGAGCCGCTCCGCGTAGTGCCGGTGGTTGCCGCTGAAGCCCACGTGGACGCCCCACACCTCGCCGCGGGCGAAGCCGAAACCGGGCTCGCCGACGCTGAGCAGCGTGGCCGCATCCGCTCCCGTCCGTCCGCGCCGGCCCTCGCGGACGTGGACTCCGACGGTCAGCTCGCGGCGCTGCGGCGTGCGCTCCTTGGCCCAGCGTCCCGCGAAGTCGAGGATCTCGCGGGCGCGCGCGGGGAGCGGGAGGGCGACCCCGAGGTCGTCGAGGCGGTACGGCGCACCATCGTTGGTGAGCGTGACGGCGGTGCGGAGCACGCCGGAGGGCGAGAGCTCGACCTCGATGGCCAGCGACAGCGCGGCGACCGGATCGTGCGCGGAGATCGCGACCGCGCCTCCCTCCGGCAACGTCAACAGGTCGCCGGAGGCCTCGGTCGCGCCGTCGGAGACGCTCACGTCCGAGACGGTGAACACGGGCGACCACGCGCTGCCGTCCTCGCGGCTCCCGCTGATCCCCGGCCGGCCGACCCATCCGGTCCGCTGCTCGGGCAGCAGTGCCACGCGGACGGGCACATCCGGGGTTCCGGGGGTGGACGGACGGATGTCCGCGAGCGCGACGGCGCGCGCGTCCTCCGCCGTGAGGTCGCCGAGCGCTGCTCCCCAGTGGGCGACGGTCGGCAGCTGGGCGCCGCTCAGATCGAGGAGGACGCTGACCCCGCCCGCGGTGAGATGGATGAGATCGGCTCGCATGGTGTCCCTTCACATGACGAAGCGGGGGTGGGCTCGGCGCCCACCCCCGCGTGCGGCGCTGGACTATCCCTTGACGGGGATCGACTGCGCCTTCAGGGTCTGGATGGTGGAATCCTGGCCCTTCTTCAGCGCATCCAGCAGCGTACCGCTTCCGCCGACGGCCGCCTTGAAGCCGTCCGAGACGTCACTGTAGGTCTGCGTCATGGTCGGGCCCCAGGTGAAGTCCGGGTCCACTTCTGCCGACGCCTTGGCGAAGACATCGTAGATCTTCTGGCCGCCGTAGAAGGGCACGCCGTCCTTCAGAGCAGGCAGCTTCAGCCCGGCCTTGGTGGTCGGGTACAGGTTGGCCGCCTTGTTCAGCGCGGTGAGCGCCTCCGGGGAGGTGTTGAGCCAGAGCGCGAACTTCGCGGCCTCGTAGACGTGCTTCGAGCCTTTGAAGACGACGACGGAGCTGCCGCCCCAGTCGCCGGCCTTGTTCTCGCCGGCGTTCCACTGCGGGGACTGCGCGACGGCCCAGTCACCCGCGGTGTCCGGTGCGCCGGAGGCGATGGAGTTCGCACCCCAGACGGCGGAGTTCCAGGTCCAGACCTTGCTCGAGTTGTAGGCGTTGTTCCACTCGTCGGTCCAGGCCGGGTAGGTCGAGACCAGGCCCTCCTTGATCAGGTCGTTCCAGTAGCCGGCGACCTGCTTGGAGGGGCCGCTGGTCAGGTTCACGTTCCAGTTGTCCCCGCTGTTGGAGAACCACTGGCCGCCGGCCTGCCAGACGAAGCCGGCGAACTGGTTGATGTCCGTCTGCGAGAAGTTGGTGATGTAGCCGCCGAGCGCGCGGATCTTCTTGGCCGCATCCTTGTACTCCGCCCAGGTGGTCGGGATCGGGATGTTGTTCTTCGCGAAGAGGTCCTTGCGGTAGAACAGCGCCATGGGGCCGGAGTCCTGCGGAATGCCGTACACCGACGTGTCGCTGCCGAGGCTGGCCTGCTTCCACGTCCAGTCGACGAACTGGCTCTTGGCCGCCGAGACCTCGCTGCACGCGCTGAGGTCGGTCAGGGCGTCCTGGACGCGGAAGTTCGGCAGTGCGTCGTACTCGACCTGGCCGAGGTCGGGCGCGTTGCCGGCCTTGAGCTCATTGAAGAAGTTCTTGTAGGTGCCGGAGTTGCCGTTCGGGCCGATCTGGACCTTGACCTGGATGTCCGGGTTCTTGTCGTTCCACAGCTGCACCACTTTGTCGATGCCGGGAACCCAGGAGGTGAAGTTCAGGGTGACCTTCCCGGAGGACGGAGCGCAGGCGGCGCCGGCGGTGGCCGCGCTGTCGGCGCCGGACGAGCATCCGGCCAGGCCGATGGTCGCCGCGAGTGCGAGCGAGGCGACTGCGGCTGCTCTCTTCGTAACGTGCATAGTGATCCTTCTTCGGTGTTAGGGGGTCCCGGCGGGTCCGGGCGGGGGGTCTGGGTGCTACTTCAGGGAGCCGCTGCCGAGGCCGTTGCGCCAGAAGCGCTGAAGCAGGAGGAACGTGACGATCAGGGGGACGACCGACAGGAGGGCGCCCGAGAGGACGAAGCTGCGAAGCTCCGGGAGCTGGTTGATCTGGGTGTTCCAGCTGTAGAGGCCGAAGGTCACCGGGAACAGCGACTGGGTGCGCAGCATGATCAGCGGCAGGAAGAAGTTGTTCCAGATCGCGACGAACTGGAACAGGAACACCGTGACGAGGGCAGGCATCATCAGCCGGATGCTGACCGTGAAGAAGGTGCGGAGCTCACCGGAGCCGTCCAGTCGCGCCGCCTCCAGGAGCTCGTCCGGCACGCTCGCCGCAGCGAAGATGCGGCCGAGGTAGACGCCGAACGGACTGACGATGGAGGGCAGGAGCACCGACCAGTAGGTGTCGGTGAGATTCACCTTGCTGAAGATCAGGAACAGCGGGAGGGCCAATGCGGTCGCCGGGACCAGCACGCCGCCCAGCACGATGTTGAACAGTGTCTCGCGGCCCGGGAACCGGTACTTCGCGAGCGCGTAGCCGCACATCCCGGACAGGACGGTGGCGAGCAGGCCGCCGACGCCGGCGTAGAGGATGCTGTTGAGCATCCACTTGCCGAAGATCCCGTCGCCGTAGGACAGCATCCGGCCGATGTTGCCGAACAGGTCGAAGTCGGCGAACCAGAGCCCGTTCGTGGTCAGCAGCTGCTCACGGGACTTGCTGGAGGCGACGAACAGCCACCACAGGGGGATGAGCGTGTAGAGCGTGAACACGCACATCACGATCATGGCGGCGGTGCGCGAGAGGAGACGCTCGCGGGGGCCGCGGGCACGTCCCGGGCGGGAGGGTGCGGCATCCGGCCGGCGGGTGGCGCGGACCGGGGCGGCGTCCGCTTCTGGTGCGACGGCGGTGGTCATTGCGCCTCCTTGCGCTGGGTCACCCGGAGGAAGGTGAACGAGAGGACGAACGTCGCCAGGGCCAGCACGACACTGAACGCGGCGGCGAGGTTGTAGTTCGGGAGAGAACTGGTGGCGTACACGGTGAGGTTCGGCGTGTACGTGCTGGTCACGGCGGAGCTGAACGAGGCGAACACCTGCGGCTCGGCGAGCAGCTGCAGCGTCCCGATGATCGAGAAGACGGCGGTGAGAAGCAGTGCCGGACGCACCAGGGGGATCTTCACCGACCAGGCGATGCGGAACTGCCCCGCGCCGTCCAGCCGCGCCGCTTCGTACACCTCCTGCGGGATGGCGAGGAGCGCCGAGTAGATGATCAGCATGTTGTAGCCGACGTAGACCCAGGTGACGACGTTCGCGATCGACCAGAGCACCAGATCCGACCCGAGGAAGTTCACGTTGCGCGTCAGGTCGGTGAACGGCGAGAGGTTCGGCGAGAAGAGGAAGCCCCACATGATCGCGGCGACGACGCCCGGCACGGCATAGGGGGCGAAGTACGCGAGGCGGAAGAACCGCTTGCCGCGGACCAGGGGCGAGTCGAGCAGCAGCGCGAACACCAGCGCCAGTGCCAGCATGACCGGCACCTGGACGACGCCGAACAGCAGCACCCGGCCGACCGACAGCCAGAACGGGCCGTTCTGGAACACCAGCGCGTATTGGCTGAACCAGCCGAACACCTCGTGCGCCTGCCCGAACGTGCCATCGCGCTTCACGACCAGGAGGGACTCCCAGATCGCGTAGCCCACGGGCAGCGCGTAGAACAGAGCGAATAGGATGGTGAACGGCAGGACGAACGCGAGGACGGCCCGGAGGTGCCGCGGGGCGCCCGCGCGTCTGCGGCGCGTGGGCTGCGGTCTCGCGGTGCGGCCCCGGAGGGCGAGGGGGGTGGTGGTCATCGCTGGTCCTCTCTGACGATGCGGACGGATCCGGCCGGAACCGTGAGGACGGTCCCGGGGGTGTCGGTGACGAGCTCGTGGCCGGGGACGGGCAGCTCCAGGCCGGTCGCACCGTGGTTGATCACGAACAGGTAGGAGGCGTCGGGTCCGGTGCGGCGCACGACCTCGACGTCCTCGCCTGCGCCGGTGGGAGCGACGACACCGGCGGCGGTGAGGATGCGGTCCACGATCCCGGCGTACGCGTCGGCATCCGGGAGGGTCGCGAGGTACCAGGCCTCTCCGCCCCCGTGACGGTTGCGTGTGAGGGCCGGGCCGCCGGCCGAGGGGCCGTCGTCGAACCGGTCGACGACCTCGGCGTCGGCGGTGAGCCGCTCGGTCCAGAGCCCGGCCGTCGCGCCGGAGGCGAGTGTCACCGCCGTGTCCGGAGTGACGGGAGCGAACTCCTCGACGCGCACGCCGAGCATGTCGCGGAAGGCGCCGGGGTAGCCGCCCGGGATGACCCGGTCGTCCTCGTCCGCGATACCGCTGAAGAAGGTGACCAGCGCCGTCCCGCCCTGCGCGACGAAGTCGGCGACGGCCTGGGCTTCCGCGTCCCGGACGAGGTAGAGGCCGGGCACGACCGCCACCCGGTATCCCGTGAGGTTTTGGCCGGGTCGCACGACGTCGACGGTGACGCCGGAGGCGCGGAGCGCGCGGTAGGCCGCGTGGACCTGGTCGAGGTAGCCGAGCGCGTGACTCGGCCGGTTCTCGCCGTCGGCGGCCCACCACGACTCCCAGCTGAACAGCAGCGCGACCTCGGCGGTCACCGTGGTGCCGGTGACCTCATCCAGCCGGCCGAGAAGCTCGCCGAGTTCGAGTACCTCGCGCCAGACGGCGCTGTCGGTACCGGCGTGGGGGAGGAGCGCCGAGTGGAACTTCTCGGAGCCCTGGAGGGAGGCGCGCCACTGGAAGAAGCACACGGCGTCGGCCCCGCGCGCCACGTGCGTGAGGGCATTGCGCGTGAGCTCGCCCGGATGCTTCGCCAGGTTGTGCGGCTGCCAGTTGACGGCTCCCGTGGAGCTCTCCATCAGCATCCAGGGGCGCCCGCCGGCGAGACCGCGGGTGGTATCCGCGGCGAAGGCCAGCTCGAGGGTGGGGTCGTCGAGGCGGTGGTCGAGGTAGTGGTCGTTGGCGACGACATCCATCTCGGGTGCCCAGGTCCAGTAGTCCAGGTTGCGGATGTGCGCGGTGACCATGAAGTTGGTGCTCACCGGAGCCGCGCTGTGCCGGCGGATGACCTCGGCCTCGGCCCGGTAGTGGTCGAGCAGCTCGTCGGAGCTGAAGCGGTGGAAGTCCAGCACCTGGCCGGGGTTGCGGCTGGAAAGGGTCCGCAGCGGGGGCAGGATGTCCTCCCAGCCGGAGTAGCGCTGGCTCCAGAACGAGGTGCCCCAGGCCCGGTTGAGCGCGTCGAGGGATCCGTGCCGGGTCTGCAGCCAGCGGCGGAACGCGGCGGCGCTCGCGTCGCAGTAGCAGAGCGCGTTGTGGCAGCCGAGCTCGTTGGACACGTGCCAGAGGCGCACCGCGGGGTGAGCGCCGTAGCGTTCCGCGACCGCTTCCACGAGGGTCACGGCGTAGCGGCGGTAGACCGGCGAGCTGGGGCACCAGGCCTGGCGGCCCCCGGGGAAGCGGGTGGTGCCGTCGTCGGCCACCGGCAGGATCTCGGGGTGCAGGCGGGTGAGCCAGGCGGGCGTCGAGGAGGTCGCCGTCCCGAGGTTCACGCCGATGCCGGACGCGTGGAGGAGGCCGATCACGGCGTCGAGATCGGAGAAGTCCCACTCGCCCTTGCGCGGGTTCAGCTGCGACCAGCCGAAGATGTTGATCGCGACGAGGTTCACGCCGGCCCGGCCCATCAGTTCGACGTCTTCGCGCCAGACGGCTTCATCCCACTGCTCGGGGTTGTAGTCGCAGCCGAAGGCGACGCCCGGGTGGATCGGCGTCATCGAGAACTCCTTTGTTTCGGTGGCTGTGCCTTCGCACTCTGTGCACGTGCACACAATTGCGCCCACGAAAACAGAGGTGTTAATGTGGGAGCGTGCACACACTATGGGAGTCCCCGATCGGTGTCAACCGCGAATCCGGGAAATCGCGATGAATGCACCGGAGGGTCGCCGCCGTGCGACCGTTCACGATGTCGCCCTGGAGGCCGGCGTCTCGCGCGGCACGATCAGCCGCTACATGAACGGTGAGCGCTACGTCTCCGCAGAGGCGCGGCTCGCGATCGAGGCCGCCATCGAGAAGGTCGGCTACGTCCCCAACGGGGCCGCGCGCAACCTCGCTGCGCGCCGCAGCATGGCGGTCGGCTTCATCGTGCACGAGCCGCACGCGCTCTTCCTCGAAGACCCGAACATCGGATCCATCATGCTCGGCGCAAACACCGCGCTGTCGGCGGCGGACTACCAGATGGTCACGCTCATCGTCGACTCCGAGCGCGACACGGAACGGGTGGCCCGCTACCTCAGCGGCGGCTTCATCGACGGGGCCGTGATCGTCTCCGCCCGGACGAAGGACCCGATCAGCCGTGCCGTCGAGCGCTTGGCGATGCCGTCGGCGTTCGTCGGCCATCCACCCGGCGTGCTTGCCGCCTATGTCGGCGTCGACAACCGCGGCGCGGCGAAGGCGATCACCGAGAGACTGGTCGCCACTGGTCGCAGCCGCATCGGGATGATCGCCGCGGCCCTCGACCGAGACTCCGGCTCCGACCGGCTGGCGGGCTACACGAGCGCCCTCGGCTCGCGCTTCGACCCGGCCCTCGTCGAGGAGGTGCCGCTGTACTCGTACGCGGCCGGTGTGGCCGGCATGCAGCGGCTCCTTCAGCGGGCTCCCGACCTCGACGGCGTCTTCGCCGCCTCCGACGCGGTCGCCGCCGGCGCGATCGAGGCGCTGCGGATGGCCGGCCGCCGCGTCCCCGAGGACGTCGGTGTCGTCGGCTTCGACGACAGCACCTGGGCGACGCGCACGCAGCCGACGCTCTCCACCGTCCACCAGCCCGCCGAGGGCCTCGGCCGCGCGGCCGCCGAGGCGGTGCTCTCCCAGCTGGAGACCGGCGAGCTCACGTTCACGGGCACCATGCTCCCCACCCCCATCGTCTGGCGCGCCTCCGCCTGAGGCGTCCGCCCTCCCGCTGCTCCGCGTCCCGCTCCGCCCCGCGATTCGTGACGAATGTTGCGTTAGCCGCGCTGGAGGGTGACATTCGTGACGAATGTTGCCCTGGCGGCGCTGGAGGGTGACATTCGTGACGAATGTTGCGGTGGTGCCGCCGGGAGGCGAGACCGGTGCGGTCTCAGGCCGGCTCGATGACCGTCAGCAGCTGGCCCGGGACCACGTCGCCGACCTCTGCGGCGATCACGCCGATCAGCGGCGCGGAGTACATGGCCGAGAGGGCATGCGCGCTGCGGCCTGGATGGCCCATCGGCTCGACCGTGACCCCGTCGGTCCGCTGCGTCACGGCGAGCGGCACGAAGCGCACGGTTCCCGCCGTCCCCTCCCAGCCCACCGAAACCGTTTCGGCGAGCGTGCCGCCGAGGCCCGCGGTCGGCAGCCCGCCGAGCCGCCCCAGCACAGGGCGAACGAAGGCCTCGAACGAGACGAACGCCGCCGTGGGAGTCCCCGGCAGGGCGATCCACGGCACCCTGTTCCACGTGCCGCAGGCCTGCGGGCGTCCGGGCCGCATGCCGACGCGGGCCAGCAGGCCGTCCGGCGAGCCGGCGGCGGTGCGTCCGACGAAGTCGTGCGAGCCGGCGCCCCGCCCGCCGGTGGAGACGATCAGGTCCGCGTCGCGGGACGCCGCATGCAGCACCGCCTCCAGAGCGCCCGGACGGTCGGCGACCCGGTGCATCCCCGTGACCACGCCTCCCACAGCGCGCACAGCGGCAGCCAGGTAGACCGCGTTCGAGTCCGGGATGGTGCCGGCGGATGCCGCGGACGTGTCGCTCAGCTCGTCGCCGGACGACAGCACCGCCACGCGCGGCCGCCGGTGGACGGCGACTGTGCTGTGCCCGGTCGCCGCCAGCAGTGCGAGGAGGCGGGCACCGAGTTCCGTCCCGGCCTCGACGAGGATATCGCCGGCCGCCACATCCTCTCCGGCCGCCCGGATGTTCGATTTGGCCGGCAGCCACAGCTCGACGGTCGGCAGGTCGGTGAAAACGCCCGCGGTCGACAGCTCGACCGGCACCACCAGGTCGGCGCCCTCGGGGATGGGCGCGCCGGTCATGATGCGCACGGCCTCCCCGGGGCCGATGGGACGTGGATGGCCGTGGCCGGCGGGCGCGCGGTCCACGAGCACCAGCCGAGCTGGCCGGGAGGGATCCGACCCGGCGAGATCCGCCGACCGCACGGCGTAACCGTCCATGGCGGAGTTGTCGAAGAGCGGCACGGGCTGCAGCGCGCGCACGGCGGCGGCGGTGACGCGGCCGACCGCCTCCACCAACGGGACGTCCTCTGCCGGAAGCGCTCGCGCCAGCGCGAGCACCTCGGAGCGGTACGCGGCGACGGTGTGGGTGATCTGGTCCATCCCACCTCCTCCAGTCTCGGTGGGATCACGCTACGGCCCCGGCATGACGGCCCTGTTGCCCTGCGCGTCATCCCCGGTTACGTTCCCCTCACACGACCGGGGCCACGAGGAGAGGTGTTCGTTACGCCGGTTTCACGTCGGGAGCGGCCCGCCGAAACACGACTTTCCTAGCGTGAAGCCAGCACGAACTTTCGCAGGCTCCCACCCCCAGGAGGTCCCGATGACCAGCACCGTCTCCGAATCCGGCCCGGCGAGCACTGCCTCGAGCACTGCCGCCGGCACCGCAACAGTCCCCTCGTCCGCCCTCACCGTCCTGCCCGGCCGGTGGATCGAGGGCTGGAACGCTGAGGATCCCGTCCAGTGGGAGCAGCAGGGCGCCGCGATCGCGCAGCGCAACCTCCGCTGGTCGATCTTCGCCGAGTTCCTCGGATTCGTCGTCTGGCAGCTCTGGTCGATCGTCGTCGTCTCGCTGCCCGCCGCCGGCTTCGCGTTCAGCACCTCCCAGACCTTCTGGCTCATCTCCATCCCGAGCCTCGTCGGCGCGACCCTGCGCTTCCCGTACACGTTCATGGTGCCGCGGTTCGGCGGACGCAACTGGACGATCGTCTCTGCGGCGCTCCTCCTCATCCCGTCCATCGGCCTCGCGATGTGCGTCGCGAACCCGCACACCCCGTTCGGCGTGATGCTGTTCGTGGCGGCGCTCGCCGGGTTCGGCGGCGGCAACTTCGCCAGCTCGATGGCGAACATCACGTTCTTCTACCCGCAGCGTAAGAAGGGATGGGCGCTCGGCCTGAACGCCGCCGGCGGCAACCTCGGCGCCGCCGTCGCGCAGTTCGCGGTGCCGATCGTCATCACCATCGGCGCCGCCGCCACCCTGCAGCTCCCGCTCGCCGGGCTGATCTGGGTGCCCCTGATCGTCGTGGCCATCGTCGGCGCCTGGTACCGGATGGACAACCTCACCAACGCACGCGCCGACCTGAAGGCGTCGTTCGCCGCACTGCGCGCTCCCGAGCTGTGGCTCATGGCGCTGCTCTACATCGGGACGTTCGGCTCGTTCATCGGCTTCTCGGGGGTCTTCCCGAAGCTCATCGCCGACCAGTTCCCGGGCTTCAGCCACTTCCCGCTCGGCACAGCGACCCTCTCGCTCGCCTTCCTCGGCGCGCTCGTCGGATCGCTGGCCCGGCCGTTCGGTGGGCGTCTCGCCGACCGGTTCGGCGGCAGCACGATCACGATCGCCTCGTTCGTCGTGATGGGACTCGGGGCACTCGCGGTGGTGCTCACGCTTCCGCTGGACAACTTCTGGCTGTTCCTCTCCTTCTTCCTCGTGCTCTTCATCGCGAGCGGCGCGGGCAACGGTGCGACCTACCGGATGATCCCGACCCTGTTCGCCCTGCGCGCCGGCGCAGAGGACGGGCACAGCACCGCAGGCGACGTGTCCGCCCAGCGCACCGCTGCCGCCGCCCTCGGAATCGTCTCCGCCTTCGGCGCCTACGGCGGGTTCGTCATCCCGCAGGTGCTCGGCCTGTCGAAGACCTCGACCGGCGGCTATGAGACGGGTCTCCTCTGGTTCGTCGCCGCCTACGCGGTGCTGCTCGTGATCACGGTCGGCGTCGCGCTGCGGGGCCGCCGCCGCGGAGTGCGGATCTAGTACGCATCCACTGGTCCCGACACGCCGTTCCGCGCCAGACGCAGACGGCAGGTCGGGACCACTGGATGTGGATGTGACCATCGACGACGAGAACGGAGCGGCCCGGATGACCGCCGACACCCACTGCCCCTACTGCGCCCTGCAGTGCGCCATGACCCTGACGCCTGCTCCGGCGGGACCCGTCCCGGTCACGGTCACCGGGCGGGCCTTTCCGACGAACCGCGGCGGGCTGTGCAAGAAGGGCTGGACGTCGGCGGAGCTGCTCTCCACTCCCGGCCGGGTGACGACTCCACTCGTGCGGCGCGACGGGGAGCTGCGCGAGGCGACCTGGGAGGAAGCACTCACCCTCGTCGCGACCCGGCTCGCCGAGTTCCGGCGGGAGGACGGCGCCGACGCGGTCGGCGTCTTCGGCGGCGGCGGCCTGACGAACGAGAAGGCGTACCTGCTCGGCAAGTTCGCCCGGCTGGCGCTCGGGACCTCGCGGATCGACTACAACGGCCGGTTCTGCATGGCGTCCGCCGCGGCGGCCGGCAACCGCGCGTTCGGCGTCGATCGCGGGATGTCGTTCCCCGTCACCGACCTCGACGACGCGGAGACCATCCTGCTGCTCGGCTCCAACGTGGCGGCCACCATGCCGCCGTTCATCGGTCACCTGGCCGGTGCCCGTGCGGCCGGGGGGCTCATCGTCGTGGACCCGCGGCGCTCGCAGACCGCGCAGCTCACGGCGGACGGCGGCGGCATCCACCTGCAGCCGGCTCCCGGGACCGATCTCGCGCTGTTGCTGGGCCTCCTCCACATCGTGCTCGCCGAGGGACTGGCCGACACCAGCTACGTCGAGGAGCGGACCACCGGCTTCGACGCGGTCCGCCGCAGCGTCGCGCCGTGGTGGCCGGAGCGGGTGCAGGAGCACACCGGCGTCCCGGTCGCGCAGCTGCGGGAGGTCGCCCGGCGGCTCGCGCGCGGCCGCGGGACGTACATCCTCACGGGACGCGGCGTCGAGCAGCACGTGGACGGCACGGACACCGCGACGGCCGCCATCAACCTGGCGCTGGTGCTGGGCCTCGTCGGCCGGCCCGGCGCCGGCTACGGAACGCTGACCGGCCAGGGCAACGGGCAGGGCGGACGCGAGCACGGGCAGAAGTCGGACCAGCTGCCCGGCTACCGCAAGATCGCCGACCCGGAAGCACGCGCGGCCGTCGCCGGGGTGTGGGGCGTCGACCCCGCCGTCCTTCCCGGCCCCGGCGTCCCCGCCGTGGAACTTCTCGGGATGCTCGGCCGGCCGGGCGGAGTGCGCGCGCTGATGGTCCACGGGTCGAACGTCGTCGTCTCCGGACCGGACGCAGGAGCGATCCGTGCTGGGCTGCAAGCGCTCGACCTCCTGGTCGTGTGCGACTTCGTGCTGTCGGAGACGGCCGGGCTGGCCGACGTCGTGCTGCCGGTGACGCAGTGGGCGGAGGAGGAGGGCACCATGACGAACCTCGAGGGACGCATCCTCCGACGCACACGCGCGATCGAACCGCCGCCCGCTGTCCGGAGCGAGCTCGACATCCTCGCCGACCTGGCGCACCGGCTCGGCGCGCCCTCGGTGTGGCCGACGGATCCGGCGGACGTCTTCGACGAGCTCGCCCGGGCGTCGGCCGGCGGCATCGCCGACTACTCGGGACTCAGTCACGCACTGCTCGATGCGCAGCTCGCGGACGGCGAGGCGGCGCACTGGCCGTACCCCGCCGGTTCGACCGGGACTCCGCGCCTGTTCCTCGACCACTTCGGCCACGAGGATGGACGCGCGCGGCTCGTTCCGGTGCGAGCCCGCGAGGTCGATGCGGGCCGCGAGCCGGGCGAGCTGACCCTGATCACCGGCCGCCTGCTCGAGCACTACCAGTCCGGCGCGCAGACCCGCCGGGTCCCGGAGCTGGTCTCGGCGCAGCCGGAGGTTCGCGCGGAACTTCATCCGGCCACGGCGACCCGGCTCGGCATCGGCGAGGGCGACCTCGTCCACGTCCGCAATTCCCGCGGCGAGGTCGCCGCACGGGCTCTCCTCACCGGCGGGATGCGCATCGACACGGTGTTCCTGCCCTTCCACTTCGCCGGGCGTCAGTGCGCGAACGTGCTGACCGAGGCCGCGGTCGATCCGATCTCAGCCATGCCGGAGTTCAAACGAACAGCCGTGACCGTCGAGCGGGCAGCGGAGCAGGAGGAGGCGGCATGAACGGACGTCCGTTGCGTGTGGTGCTCGTCGGCTACGGGCCGGTGGGTGCGCGCTTCGTGGAGGAGCTGCTCCCCGCCATCGCCGCGGGCCGAGCCGGGTTGACCGTCGTCGGGGCGGAGCGCGAGGACGCCTACAACCGGGTCCTCGTCGCCGAGTACGCGGTCGGGGCCACGGATCGGGACCGTCTCGACGTGACCGACACTGAGGCCGCGCGGGCCGCCGGGGTGGACATCCGCCTCGGGGATGTCGCGGTCGCGATCGACCGGGTCCGACAGCGCGTGATCCTCGACGGCGGCGAAGAGCTGCCGTACGACCGGCTGGTCCTCGCCACGGGCGCCCGGGCCAACATCCCGACCCTCGACGGACTGGCGCACTCGCGCCGCGACCGCGCGGCGGCCCCCGGCGCGGCGCTCGACCACGGCGCGCGTCCGCTGCCGGCCGGTGTGGTCGCTCTGCGGGATCTCGCGGACGCCGAGGCGGTCGCCCCCGTCGTCGCCGGCGGCGGCCGGATCGTGGTGCTCGGCGCGGGCGTCCTCGGGATGGAGTTCGCGCTGCTCGCCGCCGAGCACGGCGCGCACGTGGTCGTCGTCCACCACGGGGCCACCCCGATGGGACGCAACCTCGACCAGCCCGGCGGACGGATGCTCAGCCGCGCCGCACGCACGCTCGGAGTCGGGATGGCGGCGCACGCGCGCGCGGAGAGCCTCGGCTTCCGCGACGGGGAGGCGGGGCGGGTGTTCGACGGCGTCGGCTGCGCCGACGGCACCTACATCCCGGGCGACCTGCTCGTGCTCTCGTGCGGCGTGGGCCCGCGGGTGGAGCTGGCGCTCGCCGCCGGCCTCGCCTGCTCGTCCGGCATCCTCGTGGACGAGGAACTGCGCAGCTGGAGCGACCCCGACGTGTTCGCCATCGGGGACTGCGCTCAGGTGGCATCGCCCGACGACGCCGGCCCCGACGGACGGGTGCCCGGGGCGCCGAGCGGTCTCATCGGCCCGGGCTGGCGGCAGGCGGCGGCCCTGGCCCGCCGGCTGCGAGCCGAGGCGGCAGGAGGCGCGGCGGGAACGGAGGCGGCTGTCGCCCTGAGCGAGCGCCCGGCCGCTGTGATGCTCAAGGCGACCGGCATCGATGTCGTCTCCGGGGGAGACCACGCGGCCGAGCCGTGGGACGACGACGCCGAGGTGACGGTGTGGCTCGACCCTGTGCGCGGGGCGTACCTGAAGACGGTTGTCCGCGAGGGCGCGCTGACCGGCTTCGTGTCGGTCGGGCTCCCGCACGCCGGGGCCGAGCTGACCCTCCTGTTCGAGCGCGGCGCCGCGCTGCCGGCGGAGCCGTCGGCCCTGCTGCGGCTGGATGCGGCCGACGCCGGGCAGGCGCCGGCGGAGGATCCGCTCGGGCCCGAGGCCACCGTCTGCTGGTGCAACGGCGTCTCGGCCGGCCGGATCGGCGAGGCGGTCGCCGGCGGCTGCCACACGGTCGAGGGCATCGGCCGGGAGACACGGGCGGGCACGGGATGCGGCGGCTGCAAGGGCCGCATCGCCGGCCTGCTGGCCGCAGCGCAGACCGTCGCCAAGTAAGCGGACGCGTCGCGCGCCGCGCATCCACTGGTCCCAACATGCCGTTACGAGTCAATCGCAACGGCATGTTGGGACCACTGGATGTACCGGCGAGAGCAGGGGAAGGCGCTCAGACGTCGAGGCGGTATCCCCGCTTCACGACGGTCGCGACGAGGCCCGGCGTGCCGAGGCTCTGCCGCAGGCGGCTCAGCGACACCTCCATCGCGTGCTCGTCGTACTCCTCGGCGAGGGCGATCGACAGCTCCCGGCGGGACACCACGGCACCATTGGCCGCGACGAGCGCACGGAACAGCGACAGGGAGGTGGGAGTCAGCCGCACAGGCGTCCCGCCGACGATCGCCAGGCTTCCCCGCAGCTCCACCTCGCCGTGCCGCGTGCTGACCCGGCGGGTGGACCGCGCCTCCAGGTGCTCGCAGACGAGCCGGATGAGCGCGCCCATCCGGAAGCGGTCCGGCTGGAGCGGCTCGATCCCGGCCGCGACGAGGGGCGCGACCGTGACGGGTCCGACGCCGGCGGCGACGACGTCCGAAGTCAGCGCGTCCACCACCTCCGCGTAGCGGCCGCGTGCCTGCGCGGCGGCGAAGAGACCGTCGACCGCCGGAGCGCTCGTGAAGGTCACGCAGTCCAGCTGGCGCGCGGCGATCGCATCCACGAGCCGGGTGACGCGGTCGTCGTCGTCCTGGGCGACCGACCACGAGTAGGGGGCGACGGTGATGACGCGGTAGCCCGCATCCCGCAGCCGCTGCAGTTGGAGGTCGTCGCGCTGGCCGTGCAGTTGCACGCCGACCGTGATGCCCGTCGGGTACTCCGCGATCACCTTGCTGACGAGAGAGGCGGTGGTCTCCTCGTCGCTCATGCCTGCGTCGTCCAGTCCGGCCGCGCGCACCGCTCCGCGCGCCTTCGGGCCACGGACGAGGATGGTGGACTGGGTGAGCACGCGCTGCAGGTCCTCGCCGAGCCCGGCGGAGTCGGCGACCTCGAACCAGCGGCGCATCCCGTAGCTGGTGGTGGCGAGAAGCACATCGGGGGAGGCGTCGATGATCCCCTCGGTGTCCGCGATGACGGCTGCGTCGTCGTCGGCGTGCCGCATGTGCACCGTCGGCGCGTGCAGCACGGTGGCGCCCCGGCGCTCGAAAGCGTCGATCAGGTCGGCGGAACGGCGGTCGCTCGTGACACCGATGCGGAATCCGGCGAGCTGGTCGGGCCGGAAGGCGGCGATGCCGGGCCGGTCGTCGGTCATCTCAGGGTCCTGTCACGGAGGAAGCGCCGCTGAGGCCGCCCGCGCCGGCCGCGGCCGCGCCCGCCGCGCTGGCAGCGAGTGCGGCCGCCGCCTCGGCGTCGCCGCCGCGAGCGAGCCGGACGACCTCTCCGATCACCACGACCGCCGGCGATCCGACGCCCGCGCGAACGGACTCGGTGAGGATGGTCGACAGGCTGCCGAAGGTCGTCCGCTGGCGTGCGGAGTACCCCTGCTCGATCACGGCCACCGGCATGCCGGCGTCCATCCCGAAGCGTGCGAGTCCTGCCGTGATCGACGGGAGGTTCGTGATCCCCATCAGGATGACGATCGTTCCGCCGAGGCCCGCCAGGTTCTCGAGCTCGGAGGGGGAGAGCGGCGCATGCCCGGAGACGACGGTGAACATCCTGCTCGTCTTGCGGTGCGTGACCGGGATGCCCGCGGCGGCCGGCACCGCGATGGCGCTGGTCACACCGGGGATGACGCGGACAGGCACGCCGACCCGGCGGCACGCCTCCACTTCTTCCGCGCCACGGCCGAAGACGAACGGATCGCCGCCCTTCAGCCGGACGACGTTCGCGCCCGCGAGGGCATGTGCCACCAGGATGCGTTCGATCTCGTTTTGCGGGATGGGATGGTGGCCGGGGCGCTTGCCGACATCCACCAGCTCCGCGTGCGGCGCGAGCTCGCGCAGCGTCTCGTGCGGGGCGAGCCGGTCGAAGAGCACGACGTCCGCAGCCGCCAGAGCGCGCACGGCGGCGACGGTCAGCAGGTCGGGGTCACCGGGCCCGCCGCCGACGAGGGTCACGCTTCCGGTCTGTGTCATCGGGTCTCGCCCTCGACGACGGCCGTCCGGAGCGGGATGGTCGTCCCGGCCACGAGGACCGGTCCCGCCGCTCGCTCCTCGGCGGTCGCCGGGCGCAGCTGGCCGCGCTCCTCGACTCGCGCGATCGACGGGTCCGGGGTGCTCGGCTCGTTGACGAACGACCGGAACCGGCGCAGGCGCTCGGGGTCGCGCAGGGTGGCGGCCCACTCGTCCTCGTAGGTGTCGATGTGCTTGACCATCGCCGCCTCCAGTTCCTCGGCCAGGCCGAGGGAGTCCTCCACGATGACGTCGCGGACGTGGTCCACGCCGCCGTCGAGATCCTCCATCCACCGGGCCGTGCGCTGCAGGCGGTCGGCGGTGCGGATGTAGTACATGAGGTAGCGGTCGATGTAGCGGATCAGGGTCTCGTCGTCCAGGTCGGAGGCGAGCAGCTGGGCGTGCGCCGGCTGGAAGCCGCCGTTGCCGCCGACGTAGAGGTTCCAGCCCTTGTCGGTGGCGATCACGCCGACGTCCTTGCCGCGCGCCTCCGCGCACTCGCGCGCGCATCCCGAGACGCCGAACTTGAACTTGTGCGGAGCCCGGAGGCCGCGGTAGCGCAGTTCGAGGCCCACGGCCATCCCGACCGAGTCCTGCACGCCGTACCGGCACCAGGTCGAGCCGACGCAGCTCTTCACGTTGCGCAGCGCCTTGCCGTACGCCTGCCCGGACTCGAACCCGGCGTCGACCAGGCGCTTCCAGATCTCGGGCAGCTGCTCCAGCCGGGCGCCGAACATGTCGATGCGCTGTCCGCCGGTGATCTTCGTGTAGAGGCCGTAGTCGGTGGCGACCTGCGCGATCACCGCCAGCTTCTGCGGCGTGACCTCACCGCCCGGGATGCGCGGCACGACCGAGTAGGTGCCGTCCTTCTGCATGTTCGCGAGTGCCCGGTCGTTGGTGTCCTGCAGCTGGCCGCGGCCGCCGTCCAGCGGGTACTGGCTGTGCTGGCTGGCGAGGATGGATCCGACGGCCGGCTTGCAGATGTCGCAGCCGCGTCCCCGGCCGAGCCGGCCGATCGTGTCCTCCCAGCTGCTCAGCTCCAGCACGCGGATGGACTCGTACAGCTCCTGGCGGGAGAGGTCGAAGTGCTCGCAGAGTGCGTGCGAGACGGTCGCTCCGGATTTGGTGAGCTCGGCCTCGAGAATCTTCTTGACCAGCGGGACGCACGAACCGCACTGCGTGCCGGCGCGCGTGCAGGTCTTGAGCTCGCCGAGGTCGTGGCAGCCGTCCTCGACGGCCATGCGCACCGCGCCGGAGGTGACGTTGTTGCAGGAGCAGACCAGCGCGTCGTCCGGCAGTGCCCCTCCCGCCGGCGGTTCGGCGCCCGCCGCCGAGAGGTAGGCGGCCGGTTCGGCGTCGAGCGTCCGGCCCAGCAGCGGACGCAGGCTGGAGTAGGGAGCGGCGTCGCCGACGAAGACACCGCCGAGCAGCGTCTTGGCGTCGTCGCTCACCACGAGCTTCTGGTAGAGGCCGCGCGCAGGGTCGGCGTACACGATCTCGAGGGCGCCGGCTTCGCGGGCGAACGCGTCGCCGAAGCTCGCCACATCCACGCCGGAGAGCTTGAGCTTGGTCGCGTCGTCGATGGTGGTGAAGGTGGCGTCGCCGCCGAGCAGCCGGTCGGCGACCGTCTCCGCCATCGCGTTGGCCGGCGCGACCAGGCCGACGGTGCGGCCGTCGATCGCGGCGACCTCGCCGATGGCCCACACGGACGGGTCGGACGTGCGGCACGCCTCGTCGACGACGACCCCGCCGCGCTCGACGGTCTCGATGCCCGCGTCGCGGGCGAGCTCGTCGCGCGCCCGGATTCCGATGGCGAACACCACGATGTCCGCCGGGACCGCCCGGCCGTCCGCACAGCGCACGCCGGTCGGCCGGCCCTCGTCGTCGAGCAGGATCTCGCGGGGGCGCGTGCCGAGGTGGAGGTCGATGCCGCGCGCCTGGATGAGCCGGCCGAGCGCCTGCCCGGCCCCCTCGTCGAGCTGCGCCGACATCAGCCAGCCGCCCGAGTGGATGATGACCGACTCCGCGCCCAGCGCGGCGACGCCTCCGGCCGCCTCCAGCCCGAGCAGCCCGCCGCCGGCGACGGCCACGCGCGGAGCCCGGCCGAGCGACTCCCGCAGCTCGGCCACCTCGGCGACCAGCGCATCCACGTCGTCGATCGTGCGGTACACCCGGCTCACGTGGGAGCCGGGGATGTCGGGGATCGGCGCAGACGAACCGGTCGCGAGGACCAGGTCGTCGTACTCGATCACGGCGCCGGTGGAGGTGGTGACCGTCCGTGCCGCGCGGTCGATCGCCGTCGCCGCCTCGCCGACGCGGAGCTGCACGGCCGCATCCTCCCAGTGCGTCGCGGGCTCGATGGTGAGGTCGACGCCGCCGTCGGCGAGGCGCTTGCTCAGCTGGACGCGGTCGTAGGGGAGGTACGGCTCCTCGGCGAGCACCACGATGGAGCGGTCCTCGCTCGCGCCGCGCGAGATGAGCGCATCCACGAGCCGGTGCGCGGCCGGGCCTCCGCCCACGATCAGGGTGCGGGTCAGTGGTCGTCCGGTCGTCATGCGGGCCCCTTCCGGAGTCTGGCGGTTGCAGTGTGGCGGCTGCCGCCGCACGGCGCGGAGGTTCCCGCGCGGTGTCCTTCGAGCGTAGGGCGGCGCGGTTTCCCCCGAATTTCGTCGTTGTAACCGCGTGTTAACACAGGACGCACACGACCGGGTCCGCGGTGTGAGAACGGGTTCACGGGGAAGTAACAGTGCGCGCCGCCGCGCGAAACATCGCCTGCCTAGGCTCGCCGCATGACGATCACGCAGACCTTCCGTACGGAGTCCCGGCGTGCCGACTGGGTGCGCGCCTGCCGAGTCGAGGACCTCGAGCCGTCGTGGGGCGAGGCGGTGCTGCTGCGGATGCGGCAGATCGCGGTCTTCCTCCTCGGCCCGCGCGAGGTCTACGCGGTCTCGCACGAGGACCCGGACGGCGGCGCTCCCGTGATGGCCCGCGGCATCGTCGGCTCGCGCGGCGACCGTCCTACCGTCGCCTCCCCATTGCACAAGCAGGTGTACGACCTGGGGACCGGCGAGTGCTTCACGGACTCCGCGCTCGTCCTCCGCACCTACCGCACCCGCATCGTCGGCGGCTTCATCGAGGTGGAGTTCGAGGACGCATGACGACCGCCGTCCTCGCCGCCTCGCACGGGACCTCCTCGCCCAGCGGGCAGGTCGCCGTGCGCCGGCTGGTCGAGCGCGTCGCCGCATCCCTCGATGACCCGGTTCTCGGCTGCCACGTGGATGTGGAGCAGCCCGACGTCCCCGCCGCTCTGACCTCGGCGGCTGCCGTGGCGGACCGTGCGACCATCGTGCCGCTGCTCCTCTCCGCCGGCTATCACGTCTTCGTCGACCTCGCCGGCAGTGCCGCCGCCGCACCGCTGCCGACCACCGTCGCTCCCGCGCTCGGCCCGGACCCGCGACTCGTGGATGTGCTCGCCCGGCGCCTCGCCGAGGCGGGGTTGAGCGACGGGGATGCGGTCGTCCTCGCAGCCGCCGGCTCGACGGACGCCCGCGCCGTGGCGGACTGCCGCACGACGGGCCTGCTGCTGGAGGCGCGCATCCACCGCCCGGTGACCGTCGGCTTCATCTCGGCCGCATCCCCGTCCCTGCCGCAGGCTGTCGAGCAGGCGCGCGACGCGCATCCCGGAGCCCGCGTCCTCGTCGCCACCTACCTGCTGGCCCCCGGCTACTTCGCGACACTCGCCGAGCAGGCGGGCGCCGACATCGTGGCGGCCCCGCTGCTCACGGCCGAGTCGACGCCGGCCGCGCTGGCCGACATCGTGCGCGAGCGCGCGGCGGCCGGGGCTGCCGCCATCGTGCCTGCGGCCCGCTGACCTGGCCCAGGCCGATCTCGCCCGGGCGCGCAGTGAAGGAGATCCGAACCGATCGCGTTCGAATCTCCTTCACCACTGCCATTCGAAGGAGATCCGACCCCCGATCTCCTTCGTTACCAGCCGCGGGTCGTCAGTGCGCGACCACCGGCTCCGGAGCCGGCGACACGTCCGCGACGCCGTCGCCGGCCGCCCCCGGCGCACTCACGGCAGGAGCCACACGGCGGCGGTACAGGAACGCCGTGAGCACCGCGCCGAAGGCGAAGAAGGCCGCACCCCACCAGTACGCCGTCGCGTAGCCGTGCACCGCGGCCTCCGCCGCGACCTGCGGATTCGGCGGCAGGTGCGACGCCACGTAGTCCGTGACGGCGGTGGCGGCAAGCGTGTTGAGCAGCGCCGTCCCGATGGACCCGCCCACCTGCTGGCTCGTGTTCACCATCGCCGAGGCCACGCCGGCGAACCTGCGGTCGACCCCGAGGGTGGCGGTCTGGATGGCGGCAGGCATGGTCGACCCCATCCCGAATCCGAGGACCATGAGCGGCGGCAGCAGGTCGACGGCATAGTTCGCCGTCACGCCGAGGTGCGTCAGCGAGACCATCCCGATCGCGGCGATCGTCATACCGATCGGGACCATGACCTTCGGGCCGAAGCGCGGCACGAAGATGTTGGTCGACAGCTGTGCGGCGAGGACCAGCATCACGATCATGGGCAGGAAGCCGAGGCCGGTCTGGATGGGCGTGAACTTCAGCGTGGACTGCAGGTAGTACGTCACGAACAGGAAGATGCCGAACATCCCCGCGCCGGCGATGAGGATCGCGCTGTAGGACGCGCCGCGGTTGCGGTCGAGGACGATCGGCAGGGGGAGCAGTGGATGCGCGGCGCGGCGCTGCCACACGACGAACGTGATCAGCAGAACACCTGCCGCCGCGAGGTAGCCCCACGAGAGCGCGGAGTCCCAGCCGTCGGATTCGGCGTTCGAGAAGCCGTAGACCAGGGAGAAGAGCGCCGCCGATACGAGGATGGTGCCGGGCACGTCGAGCTTCGGTCGTAGGCCGGTGCGCGGGACCGTGGTCACGAAGACGGTCGCTCCGGCGATGGCGATCACCGCGATGACGACGTTGATGTACAGGTTCCAGCGCCAGTCCAGCTGCTGGGTGAGCACTCCGCCGAGGAGCAGGCCGACCGCGCCGCCCGCTCCCGCGAGTGCGCCGAAGATGCCGAACGCGCGCGCTCGTTCCTTCGGCACGGTGAAGGTCGTGGTGAGCACCGCGAGCGCGGTCGGGGCGAGCAGAGCGCCGAAGACGCCCTGGAGGGCACGTGCGCCGACGAGCAGTTCGAAGCTGCTGGCCGCGCCACCGAGGGCGGAGGCGCCGGCGAAGCCGACGAGGCCGATGATGAACGCGCGCTTCCGGCCGATGAGGTCGGAGATCCGGCCGCCGAACAGGAGGAGGCTGCCGAAGGCGAGGGAGTAGGCGGTGACGATCCACTGGCGGTCGGCGTTGGAGAAGCCGAGGTCCGCCTGCGCGGAGGGCAGCGCGATGTTGACGACGGTGGAGTCGAGCACGACCATCAGCTGCGCCAGAGCGACGGTGACGAGCGTCCACCAGCGGCGCGTGGACGGTGCGGCCACGCCGGGTGCCGAGCTCGTGGATGAGGGGATGTTCTGAGACATGAGCGTCAGCCTATACGAAACTCGACAGTTCCGGATCTCTTTTGTTCAGGAATTAACCTAGACTGTCAGAGATGGAAACTTCAGCCCTCGCACCGAAGCTCGGGCGCAAGCGGGACCACACCCGCGATCCCGAGATCCTCGAGGCCGCCCTCGACGTCCTCGCAGAGACCGGCTACGACCGGATGACCGTGGATATGGTGGCCGCGCGCGCAAAAGCGGGCAAGGCCACGGTCTACCGCCGGTGGGCATCCAAGGCCGAGCTGGTGGTCGACGCGGTCGCCTGCATGAAGCGGGTCGACGTCGACTCCGAGACTCTGCCCGACACCGGCACCCTCCGCGGGGACCTCATCGCGATGATGAAACCGCACACCATCGTGGACGCCGAGAAGAAGCTGCGCGTCATGGCCGGGCTCGTATCCATGCTGGCCGAGAACCCCGAGCTCGCCGACGCCGTGAACGCGGCGATCGTCGAGCCGCGCGCCTCCATCAACCGGATGTTCCTGCGTCGCGCCGTGGAGCGCGGTGAGATCCCGGCGGACTGCGACATCGAGCAGCTCGCGCTCGTAACCCCCTCGATGGCGGCCTACCGCGTGCTCGTGCTGCGGAAACCGGTGGACCGGCAGTTCCTGCTCACCGTCATCGACGACATCTTGCTCCCCGCGGTGGGAATCCGCCGCACGGGGCCGGTCTCCGCGAAGGCCTGACGGGCCCATCCCCATCGCCGAAGTGCTCGTTGTTGCAGGCGACACGCCGTCAGCCGGTGCAACAACGAGCACCTCGGCGAAACCCGAGGTCGGCAACCCGAGGTCCGAGGTCGCAGGCCCCAGACCCGCGGTCCGAGGTCGCAGACCCGGAGGCCGCAGCTGCGCGGGCCTCAGTCCGCGAGCGGCAGGAAGACGCGCATCGTGCTCGGTCCGCGGTTGGCCCACTGGAAGTACGGGATCAGCGGGATGCTCGACGTGCCCTCCGCGCTGACGCCCGGCCGCTCGCCGTACGGCCACGACGCGTCCTGCACGTCCGCGATCCGGACGGCGGCCACGGCTCCCTCGGGCGAGGCGCCGAGCGGCACGTCCGCCGCGATCCTCAGCCGTGCGACGTCCGCGCCGCCGGGCAGGTCCGTCGACTCGGCGCACAGCACGAGCGGTCCGCGCTCCACGGCGACGGTCCCACGCAGGGCGTCGATGCCGGGATGCGGGTACGTGAGCCGCGGCTCCATCCCGAGTTCGACCTGGATGCGGTCGCCGCTCGCGAACTGCGCCCTGACGCGGGCGTATCCATCCACGACAGTCACGGCCCGGCCACTGAAGTGCACGCGCGCGTCCCGCGCCCAGTCCGGGATGCGCACAGCGATCTCCGCAACGCCTTCCGACTCGACCGCGAGGGAGACCGAACCGGCGAAGGGATACCCGCCCGTCTCGACCCGGACGCTCACCGCACCGGTCGCGAGGGTGGTCGAGATCTCAGCGTCGGCGAACTGGTGGAGTTGCACTCCCTCGTCCGTCGCCGTCGCCACGTAGGACGCCACGCTGGCCAGCGTCCGGGCGACGTTGGTGGGGCAGCAGGAGACCTCGAACCAGGGAGCGCGCATGCTCGATTCGGCGCGTTCGCTGATCTCGTCCTCGGCCGGGGCCGACCCGGCGACGCGCTGGTGCAGGGTGTTCGCGTAGTAGAAGGCCCGGCCGTCCTCACGCGGCGACACGAGGACGGCGTTCAGCAGCGTCCTCTCGATGAGGTCCGCGTACTTCGCCTCACCAGTCTGCAGCAGCAGCCGCCAGCTGAACATGACGGAGCCGATGGCCGCGCACGTCTCGGCGTACGCCCGGTCGGCGGGGAGCTCCAGGTCGCTGCCGAACTCCTCGTTCTGGTGGTGGGAGCCGATGCCGCCGGTGAGGTACGTGCGCCGGGCGACCGTGTTGTCCCACTGGGTCCGCAGGGCGTCGAGCAGCTCGCCGTCGCCGAACTCGGCGGCCACATCTGCTGCGCCCGCCGCCAGGTACATGGCCCGGACGGCATGTCCGCGGAGGACGCTCGCCTCGCGCACGGGCACGTCGTCGAGAAAGTACTCGCTGCCCTGGAACAGGTTCGTCTTCAGCTGCCGCCGGCCGCGACGCTCCACGAGGATGCGCCCGAGCTCGATGTACCTCGGTTCCTGCAGCGCACGACCCAGCTCCACGAGTGCGGTCTCGATCTCGGGATGGCCGCAGATGGCATCCCGGCCCTCAGGCCCGAACTCCTGGTAGACGTGGTCGGCGAGCCGCCGGGCGACGTGCACGATCGTGTCGTCGTGCCCGGTGCGGATACGGGCGACCGCGGCCTGGAACAGGTGCCCGAAGCAGTACAGCTCGTGGCCCCACTCCAACGCCGAGAACCGTGGACGCTGCCCCGGCCTCCCGAAGGAGGTGTGCAGGTAGCCGTCCGGCTCCTGAGCTGCCGCGACCCTGTCCACGAGCCGGCGGTAGGTGGCCTCCAGCTCGGGATCGCCGGCGCGGCCGAGTTCCCAGGCCATCGCCTCGAGCAGCTTGTAGACCTCCGAGTCGACGAACTCGATGCCCTCATGGAGCTCGGCGACCGTGCCCTCGGCGGCGCGGTCGAAGTTCCGGATCCAGCCGATCCGCTCCATCCACGTCAGGCAGTGGCCGATCACCGCGCTCGCGTTGAGCTCCTGCTTCTCGCGCCAGAAGCCGCCCGTGATGCGCACCTCCGTCGGCCCGAGCGGACGCAGCAGGGATGTGCGGGGGGAGACCGGCCCGCCGAGGCGGGTCAGGTCGAGGGTGTCGGTCATCGTTCTCCAATGAGGGAGTCCGCGGTGAGGCGGTCCTCCGCGAGGCGGGTGAGAGCGTCGGCCCGCAGGGTGAGGTAGGCGCTGGCGGTCCAGCTGTAGGCGCGGTCGCGGAGACCGTCGCCGGTGCGGGCGTCGAAGTTCTCGGCGAAGCCCGACTTCTCGCACACGGCCGCGAACGAGGCCGCGACGCGGTCGGCGAGGTCCGTGCGGCCGGCGCGGCGCAGGCCGTCCTCGATCAGCACGGTCGACGGCGCCCAGATCGGCCCCCGCCAGTAGCCGTCGTCCTGATACAGCGGCGAGTCGACCGGCTCGGTCGCCGGACCCCACTCCGTGAGATGTTCGGCGATGGATGCGGCGAGCCGCTCGGCGATGTCGTCCGGCAGCAGCTCGCCCAGCACGATGGGCAGCGAGTTCAGGAGGCTGCTGGAGGGCGCGGCCTCCCCGGCCGCGACCGAGCGCGCGACGAAGCGCTCCCCGGTCCACAGTTGTTCGAACAGCGCAGTGCGGAGGTCGCGTTCGGCGACCGACCACTCCACGGCCGGGTGGCCGAGCTCCTCGCTCAACCCGATCAGCACGCGGAGCTGCAGAATGAGGAAGGCCGCCAGATCGGGGGACTCGACCACTCCGCCCTGGTCGAAGGTGGTCGAGTTGTCCCATCCACTGTCGTTGCCGTGCTGGTAGTACGGGAGGTCGTGGCCCGGCGCGCGGCGGTAGTCGAGCCAGAACCGGGTCCAGCCGCTCAGCCGCTCGTGCACCTCCTCCAGCTGCCCCCGGCTGATCGGCTGGGAGGCGCGGGCGCGGAGCTGCGCGAAAGCCCAGCCGTGAATCGGCGGCTTGACGAAGTTGTAGAGCACCTCGGAGTGCGTGACCGAGTCCGGGAGCGCTCCGGCCGCGTTCTGGTGGTCGAAGGGCAGGAGGAACTGATCGAGCGCGGCATCCGGGTCGCTCGAGGCGAGGGCCATCGCGTTGAAGCAGTGGTCCCAGCTCCAGACCTTGTCCATCCAGTGCTTCGACATGAGGACGGCCTCGCGGGTGACGAAGCCCGCGGGCGCGACGGTGGCCGACCACATGACGTAGCCGGCTTTGACGGCCGCGGGGTGGATGGAGGCCGCCTCGACAATCGCCGCCTCTCCCGCGACCAGCCCACGGCAGTACTCCCGGAACTCGGCCCGGCGCAGCTCCGCGACCCGATCGAACCCGGACACCGACGTGACCGGAGGCGCGCTGGTCTCGATCTCCTCGAGCAGCACCTCCCACTCGGTGCCGGATGCGAAGGCCACCGACCGGGCACTCACCCCGACGCGCTCCGCGCCCACGACCTCCGGGGAGCCGGCCAGGGTCGTGAACCGGTACCGGCGTCCCGACTCGTAGCTCGTCAGCGTGATGGCCCCATCGAGCGGATCGACGAACAGATAGCCGCCGGTGAAGGGCGTCAGCTCGTCGGGCGCGACGAAGCTCAGCCCCAGGCCTCGCCCGCGGAACCGGATGCCGGTCTCGTCGAACACGGCCTCGACCGATCCTGCGGGATGGGTCCAGCCGAGCACCGCGGGCGTCGCGCGCACCTGCGCATCCACTCGCTGCCCGTCCACCTCGGGCGTCACCCGGAAGACCGCGTGCATCCCGCTGGTGTGCGTCACGAGGTGGATGTCCTCGGCGACCGTGTGCAGGCCGGTCACCCGCGACAGGTCGAGCCACGCCCCGCGACGCGAGAAGGGGATCTCGCCGATGTCGAAGGAGAAGTCGTCGAAGGGGTCCATGCTCAGTCCTTCACGGCGCCGGCGGTGACGCCCGCCGCGACGTACTTCTGGGCGATGACGAGGAGGACCGCCGCGGGAATCGAGGCGACGACGGCGGTGGCCATGATGGCGTTCCACTCCTGGTTGTTGTTGCCGATGTACTTGTAGATGCCCAGCGTGATCGTCTGCAGGGCGCCGCCGCTGTTCAGGGTGGACGAGAAGATGAAGTCCGACCACGCCCAGAGGAACGCGAACAGCGAGACCGTCACGATCGAGTTGCGGCTCACCGGCAGCACGATCGAGCGGAACGTGCGCCAGGTGCCGGCGCCGTCGATCTTCGCCGCGCTCAGCAGCTCGTCGGGGATCCCGGACATGAAGGCCGAGAAGATCAGCACGCCGAACGGGACGGCGAGCGTGGAGTCGGCGATGACCAGCCCCCAGACGCTGTTGAGGATCCCGAGGTTCAGGTAGATGGCGTAGAAGCCCATCGCCATGATGATGCCCGGGATCATCTGCGCGATCAGGAGCACGAAGTTGAGGGCGCCGCGGCCCCTCGGGCGCAGCTTCGCCAGCGAGTACGCGGCGGGCGCTGCGATCGCGACGGTCAGCAGGACCGTGCCGAGCCCGATCAGGAGGCTGGTCCCGAGGTAGGGGAGCTGCTGGCTGATGACCGCCTGGTAGCCCTCGAAGGTGGCGTGCACCGGGAACAGGTTGGGCGGGCTCTTGCGCATCTCGGTCGCCGGGGTGAGCGAGACGTTGATCATCCAGTAGACCGGGAAGAGCATCACGATCGTGAGCAGGACGCCCACCACCGTCTTCCACCAGGGTCGCCGGCCGTTCATGCGAGTTCCTGCTTTCGCTGCGTGCGGATGTAGATGACGCCGAAGATCAGGCCGATGACGATGAGGACGTTGCCGACCGCTGCGGCCGGGCTGAAGTCGGGCAGCGTGGAGGCGAACCCGAGCTGGTAGGACCACGTCGCGAGCGTTGTCGACGACATGCCGGGGCCGCCGCGCGTCATGATCCAGATGATGTCGAAGACCTTGAGCGTGTAGATCAGGCCGAGGAGCAGCGTGATCGCCGACACCGGACGCAGCAGCGGGAAGGTGACCCGCCAGAACTTCTGCCAGCCGTTGGCGCCATCGAGGGCGGCGGCCTCATACAGCTCGGTGGGGATGTTCTGCAGTCCCGAATACAGGATGACCAGGTTGAACGGGATGCCGATCCAGATGTTCGCGATGATCACGCTGGTGAGCGCCCAGTCGGGCGAGGTCAGCCAGTTGATGCCGGGGAGGCCCATCTCATGGAGCGCGGAGTTGACGACTCCGGAGTCGCTGTTCAGCATCCACGACCAGGTCGACGCCGAGACGATCAGCGGCAGCAGCCACGGCACCAGGAACAGGGCGCGGAGGGTGGCCGAAAGGCGGAAGTTCTGGTGGAAGAACACCGCGAGGGCCATGCCGAAGGTGAACTGGAAGGCGATCGAGATCACCGTGAAGAGCCCGGTGTGCAGGATGGCCGGCCCGAAGGTCGGGTTCTGGAACACCTTGAAGTAGTTGTCGAGGCCGACGAACGGAGCGTCGCCCTGGACGAACGAGCGGACCGTGTAGTCGCGGACGCTGAGCTCGATGTTGCGGTAGAGCGGGAAGGCGTAGAACACGATCAGGTAGACGACCACCGGGGCGAGGAACGCCCAGGCCGCCCACTGACCGGATCGACGCCTCCTGGCCCGCGGCGGGGCGGCCGTGCCGGCCGCCCCGCTCTGGTCCCGAACAGCACCCTGGGGTGCCGTCTGTGTGGTGGTCATGGATCCGTGCTTTCGAGAGGTGTTACTTGGTTGCTGCTGCTGCAGCGCTCTGAGCGGCCTTCAGCGCCGCCTCCGGCGTCTGCGAACCACTGAGCGCATTCTGCACCGCTCCCCAGAGCTGCTGCGAGATCTTCGGGTAGTTGGTGCCCAGGTTGTCGCTGGTGCGGCCCTTGGCTGCGGCCACCGCGTCCACCCACGGCTTCAGGTCTGCGTTCGCCGCGACCTGCTCCTTCTGCGCCGCCTCGGTGGGGGCGATGTAGGAGAGGGTGGTGTCGGTCGTCACGAAGCTCTTCGTGCTGGTGAGGCACTCGGCGATCTTCTTCGAGGTGGCGTAGCGTCCGGTGTCCTTCTGGACGGGGATGGTCATGAACTCGCCGCCGGTCGGGGCCGGTGCTGCGCCTCCATCGATGCCCGGGATGGTGAGGATGCCGTAGTCGATACCGGCCTTCTTCACGTTGCCGAGCTGCCAGGTGCCGTTCTCGCCGAACGCGTAGTCACCGGTGGCGAACTCCTGCCACGAGGTGGTCTGCGTGTTGTTGATGACCGAGTTGGGGGCGTAGCCCTTCTTCAGCCAGTCCGTCCAGAGCGACAGCGCCTGGGTGGCCTTGCTGGAGTCCAGGTGCTTCAGGTCGGCGCCGGAGCCCCAGAACCACGGAAGGAACTGGAAGCTGCCTTCCTCGGTGCCGATGGCCGAGAAGGTGATGCCCTTCTTGCCGGCCGCCGTGACCTTGGCGAGCGCTGCGGTGAGGCTCGGCCAGTCCTTGACCGACGCGATGTCGACGCCGGCCGCGTTCAGCACGGTCTTGTTGTAGTAGAGGGCCAGCGTGTTGGCGCCGATCGGCACGCCGTACGTCTTCCCGTCGACCTGGCCGGCAGCCAGGATGTTCTTCTGGATGGCGGACGTGTCGAGCTTGTTGTCGGACGTGCTGGTCAGGATGCCGGCGTCGGCCAGCGTCGAGACGACCGGGTTGTCGACGAGCAGCAGGTCGGGCGAGCTTCCCTGCTGGCCGGCGAGGAGCGCCTTGTTGGTCAGGTCGCTGGTGTCGTAGCCGGTGCGCTTCAGGGTGACACCGGCCTGGGTCCCGCACTGCTCGACCAGCTTGGTCCAGTCGGCGGATGCGTCGAACTGGGGGTACGGATCCCAGAACGTGTAGGTCCCGCCTGCGCTGCTGGTCGAGCTGGAGCCCGAGCCCGAGCAGGCGGTGGCGCCGCCGATGACGGCGGCCGCGAGAACGGCGGCGCCGATGATGCGGGCGCGCTTGTGTGCGATCACAGTATTCCTCCTTGAATCGTGCATTGCTGGTGTGTCTTCATCCGGGGAGCGCCGCGTCGGTGCGGGCGCTGCGTGTCTGTTCGGGTTCATGCGGTGCTCCCGCGGATCGTGAGTTCCGGTGCGATGAACCGGGTGACCGGGGCTCCTGCGAGCTCCGGTGATGCGATCCGGCGCACCAGTTGCCGGACCGCGTTCTGGCCCAGCTGATCGGGCGAGCTCTCCACCGCCGTGTAGGGCAGGGAGAACGCTCGGCCGAAGTCTTTGGAGTAGAGGCTGGCCACCGACAGGTCCTCCGGGACCCGCGTTCCGCGGGTGGCGAGGACCGAGGGCAGCGCTGCGATCGTGGCGTCGTTGTGCACGATCAGGGCGGTCGCGGTGGGACGCGCATCCAGGATGGCGTTCATGCTCTGGCCGATGGCCGGCTGCTGAGCCTCGCCGAAGTAGGGGTGGATCTGGATGCCGTACCGGGCCGCGCGCTCGAGCGCCGCATCCCGGAACCGCCAGCCGTACGCGCCGCCGCGGTCGAAGACGTGCTTGGGCGGCGAGACCACGATGATCTCGCGGTGCCCGAGCCCGTAGAGGTGGTCGACCAGGATGCGGGCGGACTCGCCGAAGTCGAGGTCGAAGACGTCGAGGCCCTCTGTGCGCTTCGGGAGGCCGACGAGGGCTCCCGGCTGCGCGGCGGCGCGGAGGGTCTCGAGGCGCGGGTCCTCGTGGACGACGTCGAGCAGGACGACGCCGTCGACCATCCCGGCGCTCGTCACCCGGCGGAGGGCCGCCGTGGCGTCGGTCTCGGTGACCAGGAGGATGTCGTAGCCGAACTCGCGTGCTGTGTCGGACACGGGGAGCACGTACTGGAGCATCGCCGGTGCGAACTCGTCCTGGTGGAACTGGGTGAGCAGGCCGATCACCATGGTCTGCGACGTGGCGAGCGCGCGGGCTCCGGCGTTCGCCGTGAAGCCGAGGGCGAGGATGGCCTCGTCGATGCGGGCCCGGGTGGAGGGGGAGATGGACCGCTTGCCGGACAGGGCGTACGAGACGGTGCTCGGGGATACGCCCGCGTGGCGGGCCACATCGGTGATGGTGATCGCCATGGCGCCTCCTCGGGCCTCTCGTCGTTGATGCTGGCTGGGTTCGGGTCCGGCTTTCGCGGGAGTTTGTCGAACCGGTTCGATCAATGTAGCGCCTCGATGCGGTCCTGACAAGTCGAACCGGTTCGATTCGTCGAAAACTTTGCCGGGAGGTGTGTGGATGCGGTCGGTTGGCCGCCCGCGGGCTTGTGCGGTGCGCCGCCGCACGCTCTAGTGGGGTGGGCTGCCGCGGGTCTCGCCGGCCTCGGTGTCTCTGCGGTCGTTTGCAACGTTTGCGGGTGCTCGCCCCACCGCACATGTTCCGAACGTGCGCGTGTCCGGCCGCGCGCTGACTCGAAGCGCACCTGACGGCGATCGAGCTCCGCACACCGACCGCCCCGCGTCTGCTGCCGTTTGTAACGTATGCGGGTGTTAGCCTCACCGCACACGTTCCGAACGTGCGCGTATTCGGCCGCGCGGCGACTCGAAGCGCATGTGCCGGGGGTCGGGCTCGCACGCCGACCGACCTGCGTCTGCTGCCGTTTGTAACGAATGCGGCTGCTCGCGCCACCGCACACGTTCCGAACGTGCGCAGACATGCGAGCGTCGGCGCCCGGTCGCAGCGCTACCCGGATTGCGAAGCAGGGCGCCGGCCCAGCGGTCTCCCGCGGGCCGTCTCGGCGGTCAGCCGACGGCGCGCGTGCTGCCGCGATCGACGAGCGCCGGCTCGATGAAACGGACCACCGGCGCGCCGGCCTGCTCGGGCGCCGTGATGCGCAGGATGAGGCGGCGCACGGCCTCCTGCCCGAGCGCGTCGGGCGACGTCTCGACCGCTGTGAACGGGAGCGAGAAGGCCTGCGCGAAGTCCTGGGAGAACACCCCGATGACCGACAGATCGTCCGGGCAGCGGATGCCGCGCTTGTCGAGGTACGACGGTAGCGCCGCGATCGTCGCGTCGTTGTGCACCACGATCGCCGTGGCGTCCGGGGATGCGGCGAGGGCCGCATCCAACTCGTCCACGATGCCGGGTTGCCGTGACTCGCCGTAGTGGGGGGCCAGCCGCATCCCGTAGCGCGCCGCGCGTTCCAACGCCGCATCGCGGAACCGCCAGGCGTAGGAGCCGCCCCGGTCGTAGACCTGTCGGGGCGGGGTGATGAGGACGATGTCCCTGTGGCCGAGCGCGGCCAAGTGGTCGACGATGAGCCGCGCCGCCTCGCCGAAATCGAGATCGAAGGAGTCGAAACCTTCGCCGTTGCGGGCGTAGCCGATCAGCACGGCCGGCTGCGTCGCGCCGCGAAGGGGCTCCAGGCGTACGTCGTCGTAGGTGACGTCGAGCAGCACCGCACCGTCGACCATCGCGGATGACGTGGTGCGGCGGACCGCGTTGACCAGATCCGGGTCCGTCACCATCAGCAGGTCGTAGCCGTGGTCGCGCGCGGTCGTCGAGACCGGGAGCACGTACTGCAGCATCGCCGGCGCGAACTCGTCCTCCTCGAACTGCAGATACAGTCCGAGCACGTTGGTCTGGGAGGTCGCGAGCGCCCGCGCGCCGGCGTTGGGTGTGAATCCGAGCTGCTCGATGGCCTCCTGGATGCGCGTCCGCGTCTCCTCGGAGATCGCGCGCTTGCCGGACAGTGCGTACGACACCGTGCTCCGGGACACCCCGGCGACCCGCGCGACGTCCCCGATCGTGGCAGCCATCGTCACCTCCAGGCTGCGATTCTCGCACGTCGCGCCTCCTTCGCTCGCGCACTGGCCTCTTTCGCTCCGTCGAACCCTTCGGTTCATCGAACCGTTCGTTCATCGAACCGCTTCGACCCGCTCCGCTTTTCGCCGAGGTGCTCGTTGTTGCACGCGACACGCCGCGCGCGTGCGCAACAACGAGCACTTCGGCCGCCCAGGGTCGCGTCGCCAGCCTCGCGCCAGTCCGGCCTCGCGTCAGTCCGGTCTTGCGCCGCCAGCCTTGCGTTGCCCAGCCCCACCTCCCCTACGGTGAGGTGCTCGTTGTTGCACCCGACACGCCGCGCGGGGCCGCAACAACGAGCACTTCGGCAGTCCGCCCGCGCGCAACGCACCCGCGCGCCACCCCTCGCCGCAGCATGTTCAACGTTGTAGAATGGACGGAAGCAACTCGGGAGGACCAATGGCGGCGACGCTCCATGACGTGAGCCGGCTCGCCGGCGTGTCGATTAAGACCGTCTCGAACGTCATCAACGATTACCCGTACGTGCGCGACACCACCCGTCAGCGGGTCCTCGACGCCATCGCCGAACTCGACTACACCCCGAACCTCTCAGCGCGCAGCCTCCGGTCGGGCCGGACGAACGTGATCAGCCTGATCATCCCGGAACTGCGCAACGCGTACTTCGCCGAACTCGCCGACTCCGTGATGCGGGCTGCGAGCGAGCATGGCCTGTCCGTGCTCATCGAACAGTTCGGCAACGACCGGGAGAGCGAGCTCACCGTGCTGCGCAACCGGCGCGGTCGGATGGTGGACGCCATCCTCTACAGCGTCCTCGCCCTCGACGAGTCGGACCGCCAGGCGATCGCCGAAGTGGCCACGCCGATGGTCCTGCTGGGCGAGCGCATCTTCAACGGGCCCAAGGACCACGTCACGATGCAGAACGTCGAGGGCGCCCGCGCCGCGACCGAGCTCGTCCTCGCCGGAGGCCGGCGTCGCATCCTGGCGGTCGGTGCGCATCCCGGCGAGGCGATCGGTTCAGCGGGCCTGCGCCTCGCCGGCTACAAGGAGGCGCTGGAGGCCGCCGGTATCGGCTACGACGAGCGCTTCGTCGTTCCCGCCGGCACCTGGCACCGCGCTGACGGCGCCGGAGCCATGCGTGCGTTCCTGGAGACCGGCAACGAGTTCGACGCTGTGGTGGCCTTCAACGACACCCTCGCGCTCGGCGCGCTGCGCGTCCTGCAGGAGGCGGGCTACCGGGTGCCCGAGGATGTGGCGCTGGTCGGTTTCGACGACATCGACGAGACGCACTACTCGATGCCCACACTCTCGACGATCGACCCCGGACGCGATGACATCGCCCGCCGGGCCGTCGAACTGCTCGTGCGACGAATCGAGGACGACTCAGAATCGTTCGAGCCGGAGGAGATCGCGGTGCCGTTCCGGGTCATCGAGCGGGAGTCCACCCCCGCGACGGTCCCGGCCGTGCCGACCAACGCCTGAGACCGGCCGCCATTCGCGACGGGCGGCAAACGGTGTCGTCAGCCGACGGTCCGCGAATTCCCATGCCATGAGCGGGGAGCACGTCAGAAGAAATTCCTGACGGACGGCGTCACGACTCGCTGACGCGCTCGTCATTGAGGGTGTGCACCGTTTTCTTACCCCTCTCCTAGCGATCTCTCGGCTCATGGCGGCTGGCGTCGCCACGGTGCTGCTGTGTGCTGGCGTCTCGATCGCCGCCGGGCCCGCGTCCGCGTCGGAGCCCGGTCCGGTTTCGTCGGTAGCGTGCCCGGCGGTGCAGGACGTGTCGTCCTGTGATGCGGATGGGGACACGATCCCGGATGCGGTGGAGCGCGTGGTTGTGGGCTCGGCCACGGGCGCGACCGGTCGGGAGGATCGCGATGCGGACGGCATCCCGGATTGGGTGGAGGTCATCGCCTGCGGAACCGTCACGTGCGCCTCGCCGACGAAGGATTCGGTGGGGGATGCCATCCCGGATTTCGCGCGGCAGGTCGTGTGCGGGTCGACGACCTGTCTCACCGGTAACGGCGACCTGAACCCGAACGGTGTATCGAAGTGGGCGTCGGTCGTGATCTGCGGCACGGCGAGCTGCGCCACCGGCCATGAGGACTACGACGGCGATGGCGTGTCGGACGCGATCCAGTTGGCCGCGTGTGTTGTGGGGCGGGATGCCCTGGCCAGCACGGGCTCGAGTATCGCCATCGGGCTGATCGCCGCGCTGGCTGCCGGATTGATCGTCGCCGGCATCGTGCTGGCGCGGAAGCGTCATCTGTTCGCCGCCGCACTCAACTCGGGCGCTGCGTCCTGATGCGCGGGTTGGTGGTGCGCCGAGCCTCGGAGCGCGGGTCCTCCGCGCGCAGGTCCTCCGGGCGCGGGTTGTGGCTCCGCGGTTGCGTCGCGGTGATAGCACTCGCGGCAGTCGTCGCGGTGGGGACGGTGACTCCGGCGGAGGCGTCGCCGTTGGAGGTCGCCCGGCGAACGGCTGCCGCGACGCTCGCAGAGGTGCGCGCGGCGGCTGCAGTGCAGGAGGCGCGGGTCGCGGCACAGACGAAGGCTCCGGCTCCCGTCGCGGAAGGGACGGTTCGTCCGGATACGTCTTCTACCGTGGCCGCCGAGAGTCTCGGTGTGTTCGCTACCTTCTCCGGCAATGAGGTGCCGTCCGACTTGAGCGTGTCGGTGGGCGCCGCACCCGCGGATGCGCTCGTGTCCGCTCAGGCGGAGCAGCCAGGTGGCGGTGTCCCGGTGTCGGATCCTGTGCAGATCACGGCGAAGGACGCTGCAGGGAAGCAGCAGACGAAGTTCCCGGCGAAACGCATCCACACTCGGGGCGGCGGCAAGAACGGCCCCGTCGTCTCCGACGTCGTCCCGGGAGTCGCGTTGAGCCTCAAGCCCGATCAGGCGAAGGTGACGGCGAACGGCCTGGATACGAGGACGCTGCAGCTTTACACCCGCGAGAAGTCCGGTGACCCGTGGGTGGTTCTTCCGTCGTATTTCGACGCGAAGACGGGCATGGTGAAGGGAGAGTCGACGCACCTGTCCGAGTTCGTGGTGATCGGGATGAAGTTCGTCCCGCCGCCCGGGCCGGTGGTGGTGCTGGACCCGGACAACGACGAGGGCCACGTGTCAACGCCAGCGCCTCCGACTTCGGAGCTGGGGTTCAACATCCGGTTGGCGCAGCTGGTGTCGGGGATGTTGCAGCAGGATTGCCGGGCGTCCGTGGTGATCACCCGGCAGGATGTGTCGGTGCCGTTCATCAGCCGGGACACGCGTGCAGGCATCGCGACGAATGCGAGCCCGGTGCTCACGCTCGGGATCGGGTTCAACACGTTGGATGGTGTCGCGTGGGGTGGGAGCGATCCATCCCTGGGCGGTTCCCAGTCGTATTCGCGCGGTGGGCCGGCGGATGACCAGCTGTCGTTCTCCCTCGTCGGAAACCTGCCCACGTATACGGGACGTCCGGCTCAGAACATGGGCAACAACGGCAACTTCCCGGGCTCCGAGTTCGATGGTGTGCCGGGCGCGTTGACGCATCTGGAACCGCTGTTCATGGACAACAACTACGACCGAGCCGTGATCGACAACGGGTTCTCCCACATCGCCGATGGCGTGCTGACCGGTTTGGGCAAGTGGTTGGAGACTCAGGGTTTCGATTGCACCGACCCGGTGACCGGTGGCTGGCCGTCCCCGCCCTCGGCGGCGGAGCTCGCCCGGTTGCGCCTCCTCAGCCTGCAGAATTACCTGACCTACGGCGGAGAGCCGTTCTCCTTCTCCACGGGCAACCTGGTCGAGCAGGAGAAGCTGTTCTCGCTTCCCGGGCTGGGCGGTTCGTCCACCGATTTGACGCTGTTCTACAACTCCCAGGATGGCCGGTTGTCACGGGTGGGCGCCGGGTGGTCGTTCGGTCTCGGCGCCCGAGCGCAGCGGTTCAGCGATGGCAGCGTGATGGTGGTTCGCGGTGATGGGGCGAGTTTTGTGTTCACGCCGGACGGCCACGGCGGCTATGTCGCCGATCCCACCTTGCATCAGACGCTGTCCGAGCAACCCGGCGGGCGACTCCTGCTCACGGACGTATCCGGTGAGTCGTGGCTGTTCGACGCCGGAGACATCGAAGGCATCGGCGAACTGGTCGCGCACACGGACGCCAACGGCAACACGACGACGCTGACGTATGGCGCGGCTGATGCGAACACCCAGCAGTTCGTACCGCTCACCTCCATCACCGTCCCGGGCGGCCAGGTCATTCAGGTCCAGTCTGACGCTCTGGGCCGTGTGACCGGGTTCACCCGTCCGGGCGGGGACCATTGGGGTCTGTCGTACGACGCGGCCGGAAATCTGACGACGGTCACTCTCCCGGACGGGCGCACCCACGTCTTCACGTATGACGGGTCACACCAGCTGCTGACCGGCACGGATGCCACCGGTGCGCTGTACCTGAAGAACGAATACGATGCCGCCGGCCGGATCGTGAAGCAGTGGGACGCCGCGGGGAAACTGCGCACGCTGGACTACTCGACCGCCGGACAGACGACCTACACGGACACTCTGGGCCGGGTGAGTCGGTATTTCTACGACGCGGCTTTCCGGATCACGAAGGTGAAGCATCCCGACGGGAGCACGGCTTCTTTCGAGTTCGACGCGCAGAACAACGTCACCCGTTCGACGGACGAGAACGCGCACACCACGACGTATACCTACGACGGGTCGGGGAACATCCTGACCGAGACCTCGCCGGCTGGTGCCGTGACGAAGTACACGTACACGCCGACCGGACTGCTGGCCACCCGAACGGACGCGGGCGGAGCGAAGGGAGCCGCGCGGACGTGGGCGTACGACTACGACGCCTCCGGGCGGCTGACCGTGACGCATCAGCCGGATGGCACCACCATCACGAATCAGTACGACGGGACAGGAGCGCTTGCCGCCTCGGTCCAGCCGTCCGGCGCGACCACCACCTACGGGTACGATGCCCTGGGCAACATCACCACCGTCACCAATCCCAGCGGTGCGGTCACCCGGTACGCCTACGACAGTGCCGGCCGGATCACCGCGGTGACCGACCCGAACGGGCACACCACCCGTTACGCCTGGGACAACGGGGACCGCGTGACCACCGTCACCGACCCCTCCGGCAGTGTGACCTCGTACGGGTATGAGCCCAACGATCACGTCTCGCAGGTCACGGACCCGACCGGTGCCGTGTCGAAATACACCTGGGATGCGTTCTTCCACCTCACCCAGGCGACGAACGCTGCCGGCGGCGCCACCGCCTACACGTACGACAGCGAGGACTCCCTACTCGGGGAAACCAACCCGTTAGGTGCGAAGACGGTATATTCCACCGACGGGCGGGATCGGGTGACCTCAGTCACCGACCCCAACGGCGGGACGTGGACGCGCACGTACGACGGAGTCGGTCACGTCACCGGTGTCACATCTCCGGCGGGAGCGAAGACGACGTACCGGTACGACGCCGTCGGGAACCTGATCTCGCAGACGGACCCGGTCGGTGCCACGACGAAGTATTCCTACGACGGTGTCGGTCGCCTGGTCGGCCAGACCGATCCCGACGGCGTCTCGACGCGGTTCGGGTACGACGTGATGGATCGCATCACCGAGCTCACCGACGGCGATGGAAAGCACACCGACTACGGGTACGACGCCGATGGCAACCTGATCTCCGTTACCGACCGCAAGGGTGGCACCACCCTGTTCACCTATGACGCGGCCGGGCGAGTCACCTCTTCCACGACGCCGATGGCCGAGACGACCCGTTATGGATACGACCCGGCCGGGAATCCGACCACGGTGACGGACCCGCTCGGTCGGACCACCACCACCAGCTACACTCCCACCGACCGGGTCGCGACGACCACGGACCCCGCCGGACACACCACTGGCTACACCTACGACGCCGCCGGTCGACGCATCGCGGTGACCGATCCGAACGGGCACACCACCTCGTACGGCTTCGACGGGGGCGGCCGGCAGACCTCGCTGACCGACGCGACGGGGGCCACCACAAAATATGCGTACGACCGGGCCGGGCAGCAGACCTCCGTCACCAGTGCGAACGGCAACGAGACCGTCTACGGGTATGACCCGGCCGGCCAGCTCACCCGCGTCGTCGAGGGCTATCGGAAGGGTGCGAAGCCTGCTTCTGATGTGAACGTCACGACGTCGTACGGGTACGACCCCGACGGCAACCTCACCACCGTGAAGGACCCGAACGGGCACACCACCCGCTACACCGTGGATGCGGCGGGCCGCACGACCAGCGAGGTGAACCCCGTGGGGAACACCACCCGCACGACTTACACGAAGGCCGGCCGTACCGCGACGACCGTCGCCGGGACCGGGGCGACCACCGCGTTCCGCTATGACCAGCGCGGCGACCTGATCCGCCAGGACGCTGCCGGCTCGATCGCGACGTACGAGTACGACCCGGAGCAGCACCTCATCGCAGTGACCGACCCGGGTGGGGTGACCGGTTTCGTCTACGACAAGGACGGCCGCACCTCCACCCAGATCGACCACCAGGGCGGGAAGCTGCTCACCGCCTACGATGCGGCCGGTCAAACCACTGGGCTGACCCTCCCGACTGGGCAGCGGCTGACCTACACCTACGACCAGGTCGGGAAGGTCACCTCCCAGGCCTCTCCCTGGGGTTCGCTCAGCTACGCCTGGGACCCCGCAGGCAACCGCACCACCCAGTCGCGCTCCACCGGCCTGAGCACCGGGTATCAGTACGACCCGGACAACCGGGTCACCGCGATCGCCCACACCACTCCGCAGCCCGCAGCCGCACAGGCACCCGCCTCGACTCCGACTGCCGCTCCGTACGCCAAGGGAGACGCTGCGGCGGC
Organism: Leifsonia sp. HAY1-4F; assembly: GCF_056755275.1. Lineage (NCBI taxonomy): Bacteria > Bacillati > Actinomycetota > Actinomycetes > Micrococcales > Microbacteriaceae > Leifsonia > Leifsonia sp. HAY1-4F. The sequence continues at coordinate 11,370 of NZ_JBNDHX010000009.1, read as the reverse complement.
CAAGTGCACGGGCGTCGCCGGATACCTCGGCGCCCGCGCCAGAACCAAAACGGAGGCGCCGCTGTGTGAACGCACTGCTCCCTACCTGGACGGGCGTACCCTGCCCACGCCGGCCAACCCGGTCGCGGACGGCGGATCGCTGTCGTACCAGTACGGCTATGACGGCGACGGGAACGTCACCACCGCCAGCCGCACGATCACCGACCAGGCCGCCCGGCTCGCCACCATCGGACAGCCGGGACAGGCGGTTGTCGCCAAGCCGAAAACCACGAAGACGTCGACGACCTTCGCCTACGACGCTTTGGACCGCCTCACGGCCTCCACGACGGCTGCGGGGGAGAAGAACAGCTACGGGTACGACCCGGCGGGCAACCGCACGGCCTGGTCTCGAACAGGTGCGAGCGATGGAAACTTCACGCAGCAGGCGACGTACAACGATGCCGACCAGCTCACCCGGACCGACACGTCCGCTGCAGCCCGGGGCGTCGCGGCCGGTATCGCCACCTACTCCTACGATGGCGCCGGGAACCGGGTCAACCAGTCCATCGGCGGAGTCTCCACCCAGTACGGCTACAACCCGGCCGGCCAGACCACCCAGGTCTCTCGCGAGGGCCGCACCACCGACTACGACTACGACGGCCTGGGCCGTCGGGTCACCACCACCGACTCCACCGGGCACGGCTCGGACACCACCCACACCGTCTACAACGGACTCGCCCCGGCACAAACCACGAGCACCGGCACCGGAACGGCGACCCAGGTCCGCGACGCACTCGGCAACCTCGCCGAGCATGTCACCGCAAACGGCGACGCCACCTGGGACCTTCTGGACCGCCTCGGCTCCACCGTCGCCGGCGCCAACGGCCCCTCGATCACCCAACTCTCCACGTACGACGACTGGGGCACCCAACAGTTCGCCACCACCGGCTGGTCAGCCCCCGAGAACTACACCGGAGAAACCACCGACCCCACCCAGGGCCTCAACCACTACAACGCGCGCACCTACGACCCGGGCACCGCATCCTGGACTTCACACGACACCTACCAGGGCCTCCTCACCCAGCCGCAGTCCCTGCACCGCTACGCGTACGCCTGGAACAACCCCACCAGCGACGTGGACACCAACGGCAACCGCTGCGCGAGCGTAAACCCCTCCTCCGACGCTCTCCCTCTCGGCTGTGGAGTACCACCCGTCCAAGCCCACGACAACGTCAGCAAGCCGCCCACACCACCGGCCCCGCCCGCGCCAGCAAGACCTTCACCACCAGCTAAGCCCAAGGCCGACGGCCCCAACTCACAGAGCAACATCCTGGACCGTCATACGGTTGATGGATGGATCAAGTTCTTTGACGGGTTCGGCTTCTGGGCAGGAGTGATCGCAACGGTCACGTCTCTCGCAGGGTGGATTCTTCTCATCACCGGCATTGGAGCAGCGGTCACGCCCGTTCTTTTCCTGGTTGGTCGCATCGCCGGAATCGCAAGCACGGTCGCAACGTGCATCGGAGCGCTAGCAAGCAGCGTGAGCTCGAGATTTAGTTACGCGGATTTGGTGGGATGTGCCCTGGGCGCGATCAGTTCCGGAATTGGCTTGTCGCGACAGGCTCTTCGGGATCTTGTCGGAGGGTTTGCAACACGAAGAGAGATTCTGGACGCAATTCGTGCATTTGACCAGATCACAGCTGGTATAGGAGTCAACTTCAATTTGCTCGGTTTGGTTACTAGCTTGGCAGGGGTACTGACTGGTGCGTGACCCATGGAGTTCGCGTTCGCGCAAGCGCTTCTTTTTCCTGGCTAATGTGGCGGCGTGGGCAATCTATGTCCCAGTCGTTTGCATTTGGATGAACATTTACTCACCCGGGATCTTTGGATTTCCGCTCCTCGCGATCCTGGTGCTCGTTACATTCCTCATTACACCCGCGATCGTGCGGCTGATGTTGGCTTACACCCCGGGTTACTTCTTTCTCACCAAGCTTCGCTATTCGGAGGATGTTGCGCGGCAGGTTTCGTTGTTGATGGACCGTCGCTTGTCGCCGCAGGGGTCGTCCGCTGCTTCGGACTGGGGAAACATCGTTTGGCGCCGTTCATCTCGGCAATCGACGCCGGCACGTCTGTCGATCCGAACGGACTGGGATGCGTGGGTATTCGTGGGTGCGCGCCTTCTGGGCGCGCCGACACTTGAGCCGCGTAGGAGTTCTCTCGCTCGGGTTGATTTCACGCCCGAGGGTGTGCGGCTGCTGGCGGGGTACGTGTGGCCTGGTGTTGTTTTGGAAGTGCCGACGTCCGCGATCGTGGGCGTGTGGAGTGGTTCGGAGCTTCCCACCATCGGGGGCGGCAACGTGTTTGTGCTGGCCGTCGCCAGCGATGAGGACCAGATACTTCTGCCGTTCCGGGTCCATCAGTGGCGAGAGGACGGGGTGAGGTCGAAGAACGTCAAGGAGTTGATTGCTCGGGTTCAAGACGTTTGGGGCGTAACTCGGAAAGCACCTCCGTCTATCCCACATATCCGACCCCGCCGGAGGAGCACGTGAAATCAGATCGAGCACGGAAGCTACGGCTCGTGGGAGGGAGTACGTAGATGGTGGATGAGTCCTCGCGCGGAGTCGGTCACCCCCACGTGTTCTCGGCGGCGAATTTCCTTCGGCTGGCCACTGGTTGCATGCTTCTCGCTATCGGGCTGGCGTTGGCGGGTTTCGGGTTGCTGTTGATACCGCACGGTGTTCCGTATGGAGTGCTCGCCGCGATCATGTTGGCCTTGATGGGCGGCACGATCGTCTTCTATCTGGTTGGGCGAGCCGTGGGCGTGTGGGAAGCGCGGTCCGGGTACACGACTCTGTCGAATCGTTACCGTGAGCTGCCGCAACTCGAATCCCGGTCCGGAAAAATCATCCGTCCGGCTGGAGACCCGTACCGTTCGCCAGCGCACCGAAGAAGCGAGACCAAGTGATAACAAACGTGATCGTGTATTCGACGATCTTCGCGTTTCTGGCCGCGGTTGTCATTGGAGCAATTCTGACAATCACGTCGATCCGACTCCATACCGTTCGACTGGCGACCTTACAACCTCGCGCCAACGCACTGACATTCACTGGGTTCAGCGCGTCGGAAACCAACGCCGTGCTCCGGCGGATCGCGAAAGCGCGGGGATCGAAATTCCATCGGACGGGGCAACGATTCACTGTTGTTGTCGATGAGTCGACAATGACTTTTTGGGGAGGATCTACCCAGCCCGAAAGGATAGCTTCCTTCCCGCTGGCAGCCATCTCAGATGTGGCCGGAGGAACGACTGAATTCGGTCGAATCACCTACCAAACTCTGTTTCTCGGCGTCAACGTTGAAGGCAAGACGTACGGCCTGCAGATTCGAGTGGCGGGGCTGAAGGGGATGAACCGCGCATCCGCCGCTCAGAGAGACGAATATCTGGGCGAGTTCCTGAAGCGGCTGCATCGTGCTGCTACTTGATCTCCCGGAATGGGATCCAATTCCATGATCGTCGGGGTGTGGAACGGGAGCAAGATCGCAACGATCGACTCAGGCCGGGTCCTCGTCGTAGTCGTTGACGCTGGCGAGGATGAGCTCCTGTTCCCGTTCGAGATCATGCGCTGGAACGACAGGCCCAGACAACGCTCGGCCGTAGATGAGCTCATTCGCCTGGTGGACCAACGTAGGCGGGGCGTGAGCGTCGCGTGAAGACCTACTCGTCACACCCGAATCAGAATGCCTGACCGCGTCAACCGGTCCAGAACAGAGGCCCACGGCTCGGAGTTCGTTTATGATGGCCGATGCTACTGGAGACCGGGTGACACTCGATGGGGACGTTGGAGTCCATCGCTACTCGTGTTGCGGGGCAAACAGCTTTCTCTGATCGATGACGGGGGTCTTGTCTTCGAATCGACTGCTGCCGATGTGGTTGCCGAGTTCACCCGCTCCGCCGGGCTGAGACTGAAGGTTGGCAGCGACGTCTTCCTGCTCTCTCACAGCGCCCCGAACGGGTCCGCTCATATGTCGCCGGCACTACTCGCCAGACAGCTCGAGCTTGACGCAGAAGTCCTCTCGGCGTTTGCCTCGCTCAGGCTAGGCAAGCCTCCAACCGGCTATTGGCGAAACTGGAGGCCATACCTCATCGCAGCCGGATGTGACGTTCACGGGACAAAGGGTCTTCTTGAGCTTCTTCTCATCCGCCTGTCGGCAGTCGTTTCGATCGTCGGGCTGGCAAGCCTGGCACTGCTCGTGGTGTGGCTGATCGCAAACGGGGGCCGCCCATTGTGACCGAGGGGGCCCAGTCCAGTCGGCCGAGGGATCCCAACCCATCGGCGATCGTGCAGTGCAGCCCACAACCCACCCGACAAAACACCCACCCACACGACCCGCACACCGAAGGGGCGGCGGCGGCCCGAATCGCCGCCGCCCCGGTCGGTCGGCTTACTGGATCCCTTCGCGGATCAGTCGCCATTGCTGGGTGGGGGTGCCGTCCGCCGTGCGCTGCTGTGCGTAGGCGCCGTCGGCCGTCGAGGCGCCGGCGATCTCGATCGGCTTGCCGCTGTTGGCGTTCGTCAGCGTCCACCAGCCTCCGGTGGCGATGGTCGGCGCCCACACCTGGGTGAGGTTGCCGGTCGGGCCCCACTGTCCGGCGCGCACGCCGTCCGCGGTCTGGGCTCCCGGGATCTCGAGCAGCTTGCCGCTGTTCACGTTGAACAGCTGGAGGCCGTTGGAGACGGGGTGGATGTTCCACACCTGGCACGCGTTGCCGGTGTCACCCCACTGGCCGGAGCCCGCGCCGTCCGCCAGGGACGCGCCCGCGATCTCCAGGTACTTGCCGCTGTTGCGGTTCGTGATCCGGAATTGCGGGTCGAGCGCTGTTGCCGGCTGGTAGAGCTGGATGGCGTCGAGCTCCGCGTAGGACGTCCCCTTGGTGAACGCGATCGTGTTCGCGCCGGCGTTCAGCGTCACCGTCTTCTGCACCCAGCCGTATCGTCCCCAGTTCACCGTCGCCGGGTAGCTGAGAGTGGATGCGGTGCCGCCGTTCACGCTGACGTTGTGCGTGGAGGTCGCACCCGTTCCGTTGTCGTAGCGCACGTTGACCGTGTACGAGCCGGCGGTCGGGACGTGGACGGTGAACGTGACGGAGCTCGTCGCGTTGTTGATGTTGCCGACCTTGCTGCCGTTCGACGCGTTCCCTTCGGTCACGAGCGAGGTGTCGGAGGTGCGCACCGCCTTCTCGGCCTCGTACTGCTGCGCATCCAGCGGGATGGAGCCCACCCGGATGTCGTTGTACGTGGTGGTGAGGTTCTCGACGTTGGTCGCCTGGTACAGCGTGCGGCCGTCCACCGAGTAGTCGATGCTCTGCGCGAAGCCGCTGAAGGTGCCGCCCTGATTGTCTGCGGCGTCGTAGGTGACCGCCATCGGCAGCCGCTCCCACGGCCCGTCGCCGAGGTTGTAGTTGACGTAGAAGTCCTGGCCGCCGTCGATGGCTCCGCTGGCGGTCAGCGCCCACTTGGATGCGACGATCACCATGCCCTTCGGCCCGCCGGTCGGAACCCACTTCACGTACGGCGACGATCCGATCCCGCGCCCGTTCGCGAGCGTGATCTGGGTTCCGATGCTCGTGGTGGGCGACCAGTTGAGGCCGTCCGGTGAGGTCTTGAAGTACACCGGTGCCGTGTTGTTGGACTGCGACGGCCGGTTGACGACCTCGAAGGTGGCCAGGTAGCGGCCGTCCGGCAGCTTGGTGACCGTGATCATTCCGGGCCGGTCGGACTGGTTGTTCGGTGCCGAGACGTTCGACTCCGCTCCCCACGTCGCGCCACCATCCGTCGAGCGCCGGTAGGCGACCGCCTGGAGGACGCCGCTCGACTTCTGCCGCTCGTCGGAGAAGTAGGCCGCCAGGCCGCCCTGCCCGTCGATGGCGAGGGAGGGCTCCCACACGGTCGAGGTGGTGGAGGTCGGGCTCGGGTCGTAGACGGCGGGGCCGCCGGTGTCGATGGTGCTCAGGTACGACCAGCTCGATCCCTGGTTCGAGCTCTTGTAGACGACGAGCCGGCTGCTCGAGCGGTCCTGCGGCATGATCATGCCGGCCAGTAGGAGAGTCCCGGCCGGAAGTCCGCCGGTGGCCTGCGGGACCTCGAACAGGAACGGCTGCGAGGTCCGCGTCAGCGTCGGGAAGTCGTTGCTGGGGACGATGTCGGTGACGTGCGCCCAGCTGGTCCCGTTGTCGGTGCTGCGATAGATCGGATAGACCTGGACGCCGTTGACGAGCACGAGCTGGTCGTACGTGACGAGCTGAGTCCCGTTCGCCGCTCCGCTGTTCTTGAGCACGATGTTCTTCGCGTACGTGGTGCCCGCCGGGCGGCCGCCCTCCGGGTTGAAGGAGGTGCCGGCGGCCGGCGAGTAGACGAGGGATCCGTTGCCGGTGGTGACCGCCGACGCCGGCGTCGCGGTCAGGGTGGTGGCGACGAGCGCGCCGGCGACGGCGCCGGCGGTGACGAGCGCACGGAGCCGCAGTGCTCCGGTTCTCGTGCCGCGAGGTCGTCGCCTCGGCGACGAACCCGACGTGGTGCGTGATGGAAGCATGGTGTTCCCCTTCTCACTGGTGACCCGTCCGCGGACGCGGCGGGATGTCACGACGTCGGGCTCGCCGTCACGTGTCAGCCCAGCAGGATCTCGGTCCAGGAGATCGCCGGGAGCTGGATGCGCAGCTGCGAGCCCTCGCGCTGGACCGGGAGGTCGCGCAGCGCGACCCGCTCGGGGTCCTCGAGGGTGTTGGCCGCATCCGGGTCCGGGTCGCTGAGGGTGCGGGCGGTGGCGGTCAGTGCGGTCGCGCCGGCGCCGAGGGCGGTGAGGTCGACGACCAGCTCGGTCGCCTCGTCGGTGGCGCGGTTGACGGCATAGAGCGCGTAGCGGCCGGCCTCCTCGTCGTGGGTGGCCACCGCATCCACGAGGGGGACGGCGCCGAAGCGCTCGGTCTCGTAGGTGCCGCTCGTCACGTCCGTTCTGAGCGCGACGCCGCGGCCGTGCGCCGAGGTGGCGGCGAACGGGAAGAAGGTCGTCTGCTTCCAGGAGGGACCGCCCGGCTCGGTCATGATCGGGGCGATCACGTTGACCAGCTGGGCGAGGGATGCGCTGGTCACGCGGTCCGCGTGCTTCAGCAGGGTGATCAGCAGGCTGCCGAAGACGACCGCGTCCGAGACGGTGTAGGTGTCCTCCAGGAGGCGCGGGGCCACCGGCCAGTTGTCGGTTCCGGTGATGCGATCGACGTTCTCGAAACGGGTGTTGTACCAGATGTTCCACTCGTCGAAGGAGATGTTGATCGTCTTCGTGCTGCCGCGCACGGCCTTCACGCTGTCGGCGGTGGCGACGACGCTGCGGATGAAGTAGTCCATGTCCACACCGGAGGCGAGGAAGCTACCCAGATCGCCGGTGTTCTCGTAGTACGCGTGGCAGGAGATGAACTCGACGGCGTCGTAGGTGTGGCTGAGGGTGATGCGCTCCCATTCGCCGAACGTGGGCATGGACGAGCTGGACGAGCCGCAGACGACGAGCTGCAGTTCGGGGTCGTACGACTTCATGGCCTGCGCCGTCTTCGCGGCCAGGCGGCCGTACTCCTCCGCGGAGCTGTGGCCGAGCTGCCACGGGCCGTCCATCTCGTTGCCGAGGCACCACATCCGCACTCCGAACGGCTCGGTGCGGCCGTTGGCGACGCGCTGCTGCGCCAGGGCGGATCCGCTGCGGTGGTTGGTGTACTCGAGCAAGTCGAGCGCCTCGGAGACGCCGCGGGTGCCCAGGTTGACGGCGAGCATCAGCTCGCCGCCGACCTTCTCCAGCCAGCTCTGGAACTCGTGGAGGCCGACCTCGTTCGTCTCGGTCGAGTGCCAGGCGAGGTCGAGCCGCTCGGGCCGCTCCTCGACCGGTCCGACCGAGTCCTCCCAGCGGAATCCCGAGACGAAGTTGCCGCCCGGATACCGCACGGTGGTCACGCCGAGCTCCTTCACGAGCTCGATCACGTCGGTGCGGAAGCCGTCCGCGTCCGCTGCCGGGTGGCCCGGCTCGTAGATGCCGTCGTAGACCGCCCGGCCGAGGTGCTCGACGAACGAGCCGTAGAGGCGGGGGTCCACCGCCCCGATTTCGGCAGACGGGTGGAGGGCGAGGTGTGCTTCGTGCATCGGATCTTCCGGTCAGTGAAGGGCGGGTCGGGCGGCGAAGGCGGGCGCCGGCTCGGCGAGGCGGACGGCATGCCGGCGATACTGCTCGGCGACGGGATTGGGTATGCGGAGGAGCCCGTCGGGCGACTCCACGAGGTCGTGCAGCCCCATGGTCAGGAGATGGTCGGCCCGGGGGCGGTCGCTGTGCCGCCACGTCCACTCGTACATGTCGAACAGCGGCCACCAGGTGTAGCCGACGACCGGTGTCCCGGCTTCGCGCAGCTCCTCGACGAGGGCGATGGAGGCATCCAGCCAGTGGATGCGCTCCTCGACGCTCGCGGTCACGCATGTCTCCGTGACCATGACCGGGGCGCCGTAGCGGGCCGCGAAGCCCACCAGCGCCTCGCGCAGGCCGTCGACGCCGCGGTCGACGCTGGGCCGCGGGTCGGCGAAGCCGCCGCCGTGGTGCACGCCGGGCTCGAACAGTTCCGTCGAGTGCCGGGGGTAGTAGTTGACGCCCATCACGTCCGGGCGGACGGCGTGGGCGCGGAACCAGTCCAGCTCGGCGTCCGTGACGGCGGGGGCGAGCCGCCCACGCAGCGGGTGGGCGTCATCCACCCGGCCGGTCACGAGGTCCTCGACCAGGTGGACCTGGTGGCGCAGCCGCTGTGCTTCGGCCCGATGCTCGGGGGCGGTGTCGTCGCCGACGTAGCTCACGGCGGCATCCACGTGGACGAAGGTCGCGCTCTCCCCGACGCGGGCTGCCAGGGCCTCCTGGCTCAGCACGAACCCGCGCGCCAGGTTGGCGGCGATCGTAGCGAAGCCGTCCGCTCCGGTCAGGTACGGGGGCCAGTATCCGTACTCGCCGGAGAACAGCGAGTGGATGACCGGCTCGTTGACCGGGGTGTAGTCGAACACCCGGTCGCCGTAGCGCTCGCCGAAACGGTCGGCGAACTCCGCGACGTTCTGCGGGTAGTCGGCCGCCGCGAACTGGCCGTCGATCCAGGTCGGCGTGCCGTAGTGGAGCAGGTCGATGATCGGGCGCAGGCCCGCCTCGAGCAGCGCATCCACGGCCCGGTCGGTCCAGTCCCAGTCCCAGCGGCCGGGCTCGGGGGAGATCCGGTACCAGGGGACGCCCCAGCGCAGCAGCTCCGCGCCCACACCGGCGGCCAGGGCGAAGTCCTCGCGGTAGTGCTCGTAGTGCTCGGTGAGCGCGTACTCGTCGATCGCCCGCTCTCCAGGCCGCTCCTGCGGCACGAAGGTGTCCTCGATTCCGAGTCCGAGGTGCAGGCGGCCGTCCTCGAACCAGCGCGGGGCCGTCACTTCAGCCCCGTGGTCGCGACGCTCTCGATGAAGCGGCGCTGCATGATGAGGAACATGACGGCAAGCGGCAGGACCGCGATCAGCGATCCGGCCATCATCGTGCCGTAGGGGATGATCCCGCTCGGCCCGGTGAGGAGGGTCAGGCCCGAAGTGATCGTGCCCATGTCCGGCGAGGTCGTGAAGACGAGCGGCCACAGGAGGTCGTTCCAGTTGTTGACGAAGGTGAAGATCGCGAGTGTCAGCAGAGCGGGGACGGCGTTCGGGAGGACGATGCTGCGGAAGATCCGGAACTCGCCGGCGCCGTCGATGCGGGCGGCGTTGTCGAGGTCCCGCGGCAGGGCGATGAAGAACTGACGGAGGAAGAAGATTCCGAAGGCGTCGGCCGCACGCGGGATGATCAGCCCGGCGAACGTGTTCACCCAGCCGAGCTGCGCCACCAGCTGGTAGACGGGGATGAGCGTCGCCTGGAACGGGATCATCAGGCTCGCGACGATGACGATCAGCACGACGCGGTTGCCGCGGAAGTCGATCCGGGCCAGGGCGTAGGCCGCCAGCGAGTCGAAGACCAGGGCGAACGCTGTGACGCCGCCGGAGAAGACGAGGCTGTTGACGAACAGCCGGCCGAACGGGAGGTCGCTGAAGATCTTCGTGAAGTTGTCCAGCGTCCACGTCCCCGGAAGGAGCGTCGGCGGGTAGGCGTTGATCTCGGAGGCCGGCTTGAACGCGGTGAAGACGATGACGATCACCGGCAGCAGCACGACGAGGGTCAGTACCAGGGCGGCCGCGAAGAGCAGCCAGCGCTCGGTGGTGCGACCGAGGCGGCGCCGGCGCGGCGCGGTGGCCGTGCGGAGCGGGCTCGGGGCGAGGGTGGTGGTCATGCGAGGTCCTTCTCCCGGCGTCCGAAGAAGCGGAACTGGATGAGGCTGAGGAGGAGCGTCGCCGCCAGCAGCACGTACGAGAGTGCGGTGGCGAGCCCGAGGTCGAGCTTCTTGAAGCCGTCCTGGTAGATCTCCATGACGACGGTCTGCGTGGTCCGGTACGGTCCGCCTCCGGTCATGACGTAGATCTGGTCGAAGGCCTGGAGCGCCGCGATCATCGCGAACACCACCACGAATGCGAGGGTGTTGCTGAGCTGGGGGAGGGTGATGCTGATGAACCGCCGCCACGCTCCGGCTCCGTCGATCTTCGCGGCCTCGTAGAGCGACTCCGGGATCTCCTGCAGGCCGGCGATGAAGATCACCATGTAGAACCCGAAGTTCTTCCAGATCGCCACGAGGACGACCGTCGGCATGGCGAGGGCCGGATCCTGCAGCACGTTCCCGAGCTGGACCCCGGCGCTCCGCAGCCAGAAGTTGAGGAGGCCGACCTGCGGGTCCAGGAGGTAGGTCCAGGCGAATGCGGCGACGGCGAGCGAGACGATGAACGGGAGGAACAGGGCCGTCCGGAAGAAGCCCCGGCCGATCAGCCGGCGGTTGGTGAGTAGGAGCGCCAGGAGGAGCGCAGCGATCAGCGCCGTCGGCGTGAAGAGCACGGTGTAGAGCGCGGTGTTGCCGAGGGTGGCGAACACCCGGGGATCGGTGAACACCTTCACGTAGTTGTCGAAGCCGACCCACTGCTCCAGGCCGAACCCGCTGGCGTTGGTGAACGACAGCCGGAGGGCCGAGATCATCGGCCAGCCGACGAAGGCGAGGAGGATGACGACCGCCGGCAGGAGGAACAGCATCGCCAGGGGGCCGCGGCGGGTGCTCCGGGGACCCGAGCGCTGTCTGCCGCCGAGCGGCGCGGGTGGGCGGTAGGGCCGCCGTCCCGTGCGGGAACGAGTGAGAGTGGTCACGATCGCTTTCGGGCTGGTGGTGGACCGCCGCCGCTGGGGACCTGTCTCTTATACACATCTGACGCTGCCGACGACGGA